>NZ_JBFBJZ010000008.1:0-208685 GCF_040686255.1 Kitasatospora sp. NPDC085879
GAACCGCCTCCAGGCCATCGACCGGGAAACCGACGTCGCCTGAGCGGTGCACACAACTCCGTACCGGCTGGAGCACTCAGATCAGTACGCGGACAGCCGGAGCCGACACCTGCAGCGCTCAAGGCCGCCTTGGCCGTGGTCGCCGCGAACCGCCTCCCCGAAATGATCGACGGGCAGACCAGGGCGATGGCCGAAGCCATCGAGACCGGAAGCGTGCGGCCGATCCGCTCGTTCATCGCCCACTGGGCCGCCGTGGTGGAGATCGAGCGCCAGCCGGCCGTCGCGCAGACCTACCACCGGGCGAACTACCTCGCCAACCACGCCGCGACCATCGCCGAATGCCGCGAGCACGCCGCCACGGTCGCCGAGCTCTACCGCGCCGCCTACACGGCGGTGACCGGGTGACATGGAGCTGGGAATACCTCCCTGACCAAGAACAGGTCGCCGGCGGCTGCCCCACCGACTTCCTCACCGCTGTCGAACAGCGGGCCGCCAAACTCGTCCGCAGTCGTCAGCACGAAGACGACCGCGGTTCCGCCGCCTTGCGGCCGCACCCGCACTCCCGGCAGCAACGGCTCTACCAAATCCCACACGCCATCAGGAACGATTCAACCCCACTCACCACTCCCCATGGCCGATCCAACGACCCAGCCCCCACGTAGGAGCTGTAAGGCGATCCGAGGGAACAGCGCGGCGGCCGCCCCCGAACCAACGTTGGCTCGAGTGGAGGCATGTTCGGCGACGGCACCGCCTGGCACCAGTCGTCCGGCCGAGCCTGGTCGGGCGGTTGGTGGCCGCCTGGACGACGAAGTCCTTTCGACACCCTCGGCGACGCCCTCCGGGCCACCAATAGTTCTGACGGCCCGCCAAGTGCAGATCTGCTGACGTCGCCGTCAGCATTGCCGTCAAGACGCGCCGAAGGGCCTCGCCGAGACATTCGGCGAGGCCCTTTTCCATGGCTCAAATGAGCCAATACGCGAGCCTTCTGAAGGCTATGCATCGAGGTGCTCGAGATTGCCAGCCAATAGAGACCCGACGCCAGCACTCACCACCCGTCAGGCGGACCTGAATTCCCTGGCGTCTCCCCACTCCCAGAAGGCCGTTCCGTTCTGAATTTCCCCATGCACAGAGTCGAAGATAGGCTGCATCACCGAGATGTCTGGAACATCAATCGCGACAAGACGATCGCCGTTCCACTCACTCAAGAGCCCTACAGAGCCCACGGCCTCGCGCAGTACAGACCGACTGTCCGCCAAGGGTCGAGGCTCCGTAAAGAGAATCCGAAGGACACGACGACCCGACTTCCTGATCAACCGGTTAATGGTTTCCGACTCGCTCTTCTCCACCACATCACCTAGCGCCAGACCGTAGGCGTAGAAGGGGATACAACGAACCTCATAGCCGCCCTCCTCGTCGGCTTCCCGAAGCCAGAGCTGCTCAAGCATCCCTCGAAGGTCGAACGGGGCCAGATCCACCATCGCCACGTAGTTCTTCTCGTCCCTCCGCGCAGGGTCCTCATGGCTGACGTACGTAACTCCGTCAATCGTGACCTGCAAGATATCCTCCACCAATAAGCCGGAAACGGACTAGCGGCGGGCCACATTGTGGCCCGCCGCATTCAAGCTATGGAATTGTTCTAGGAACTGGCACAGTCGCCTGCATATTTGCCGGCCACCACGGAGGCGGCCAAAGGCCCCTGTAGCTCGGCGGCGGATTCAGCGGGGCTACCCTGTCACGCTTAGAGCTGTTACAGAATGTGCAAGCGGGTGTAGTGTTCGCGTCGGTAAGGTCTCCCCCGTTAATCCGCGGCTCCACGTGATCTATAGGCTTCGCGATGTTCGTGCGGCAGTATGAACACAGCACCTGATTGAGTGGCGGGTGCCATTGTACCCCAGTCCCATACTCGGCGCGCATGGTTGTTGGGATGGTCTGGTAAGCGCCCGGCCCGCCGCTTGACCCGCTTGGAATATCATGGACAGATAGTCCCGGCAGGGAACATGCGCCCTGATTAGGGAGGTTAATGTTGTGGACTAGGACCGGCGTGGTTCCTGCCAGCACATAGTACGTGTGGAGGCGGTTGACGCTCAGGTTGCGGTAGTCGGCGGTTCCGGGCTTGGTGTGGACGGCGAGGAAGAGGAGTCGGGTGCCCTTGTCGTTGAGGAGGTGGTGTCCGGCCTTGAGGGCGCCGGCGGTGACGAAGGAGTGGGTGTCGTCGTCCCAGAAGGGGTGGTTTGCTGTGGTGTGGACGATCTGAGATGTGCCGTCGGCAGTCTGCAGAGTAACGTCCACGAGGTCGTTGTCGTGGTTGAGCCAGGTCGCGGTGACGAGTTCCGGGCCTTGCACGGCTCCGGTGTCCGGGTCCGCGGCCTGCACCTTGTCGCCGACGGTGACGTCCGCGATGGGCTTTGCCGATCCGTCGCCCATGAGGACGGGTGTGGCGGGGGCGAAGCTTAGGGCGCAGCCGCCCCTCACCTTGTTGATGAGGCGGGCAAGCATGCCACCGTCACTGACTCCGGCAGCGGCGGGAGCCGGAGCCACCCTCTTGGAAAGCCAGACTGTGGCTGCGGTGGCGGTCAGCTGGCCGCCAAGATACGCGTACTCGCCGTCCCTTGTTTCCTCGCCAAGGGTTAGCACAGTATCCATGGCACTTAGGGCTTGCAGGGGAGGCAAGACATTGGTGCCCACCGTCTGGAGAGTCTGCAGGCAGGCGTCCGCGCGGCCCTTCAAGCATCCCCCAAGTTCGGCCAGCGGCATGACGACTCCGACGAAGGTGCCACCAAACCCGTCCCAGAAGCCCCGCTTCTTCTTCTTGGTCGGTGCCGGCCGGGGGACGGGCTGGGGTTCGGGGCGGACGTCCTCGGGGTCTCCGTGGTCGCCGGGCAGGAGGCCGGGGTTCTGGCCGTAGCCGTCGCAGCGGTCACGCGGGCACAGGCCGGTGGGGTCGCTCTTGGCGACGGGGTTGCTGGCGGCGTAGTTGTAGCCGCCGAGCTGTTGGGTGTCAGCGGGGTCGAAGATGGGGTCGAGGCTGATGAATCGACCTGTGACGGGGTCGTACTGGCGGGCTCCGAGGATGGTCAGGCCGGTGGCCGTGGACGCGGGTGCGTTGAGGAAGGCCCGGTTGTCCGGCCAGGCGGCCGTCGCCCCGCGGGGGCCGCCGTACGGGGTGAACTGACGCCAGGTCGGCGTCTGCGCAGTGTTGTCCAGGATCAGGCCGGCGGTGCCGTGCGGATCCGAGATCTCGAACTTGTAGTTGGTGCCGCTGCCCGTGCGGACGACGGTGCCACCGCCCGGCAGCGGGATGTACCGCGTTGCGGTGGTCGCCCTGGTGGCCGTGTCGAGGACGATCTGCTGGCCGGGCAGATACAGGGTGGTGGTGCCCGGGTCCTTCTGGAGGAGGACGTTGCCGTCGGCGTCGTAGACGTAGTTGCTGGTGCCCGCGGTGCCACCGCCGATGGTGGTGAGGCGGCCGGCGTCGTCCCAGGTCAGGTTCTGGGTGCCTGCGGCAGTGGTGGTGCGCTTGGTGGTGTTGCCGGCGGTGTCGTACTCGAGGGCGGAGCCGCCGGTGGCCGCGGTGAGGGTGTGGGGCTGGTTCTTTCCGTTTCCGTTGTAGGTGTAGGTGGTGGTGGTGTCGGCGCCGCCGGTGGTCGAGTGCTCGACCTGGCTGGTGCGGTTGCCGAGGGCGTCGAAGGCCCAGTCGGTCCAGTAGGCGCCGCCGGTGATGGCGTCGCCGACCTGGGAGTGTGCGGCGGTGGTAGGGGTGGCCGCGCAGGAGTCGGTGGCGGTCCACGCCTGGGTGAGGCGGTCGAGCTGGTCGTAGGTGAAGCACTGTGTCTCGGATGTGGTGCCGAGGCGGGTGGAGACCTGGCGGGTGGTGTTGCCGGCCTGGTCGTAGTCGTAGTGCTGCTTGTCGACCTCGGTCTGGGTGCCGGAGCGGAAAACCGACTGGTCGGTCAGGCTGCCGGTGTGCGGGTCGTAGGCGTTAGTTATCAGGGAGTAGTTGCTGCTCTGGCCGCCGATCTTCGACTGGCCGGGCCGTCCGTAGGCGTCGTAGGTGACACTCTGGCCGTAGCCGTAGCTCGTGGGACCGGTGCTGTTGGGCAGGTCAAGCGCGGTGGCGTAGCCGTGGAGGATGGTCTCGGCGGGCAGGGTGGCCGTGGCGGGGTAGATGTCGCTGTCGGGTAGTCCCGTGGGGCTGATGTAGGTGTGCTTGAAGACATAGGGCTTGCCGAGTTCGGCGCCTTCGGCGGTGGCGGGGATGGTGATGGTGTCGCCGAGGGAGGATCCGAACTTGTTGAAGCCGGCGGACTGGGTCGTGTAGGCGGCTCCGGTGGTGCGTCCTCCGACGTAGGAGGTGCTGGTGGTGATGTGACCCTTGGGGTTGGTCATGCCGACGACGCCGTTGTTGTCGTTGTCCCAGGCCCACGAGGCAAGCTGGTTGCTACCGCTCTGGGTTAGGGCGGTGGCGGCGTAGGAGCCGGTCTTGCGGTTGAGGGCGTCGTAGGTGTAGCTGACGCTCTTGCCGCGTGAATCGGTGCTCTGGCTCAGGTTGCCAGCGGCGTCGTACTGCATGGTGCTTATGCCGGCGTCGGGGTCGTTCTTGGCCGTGGCCTGGCCGAGCAGGTTATAGGTGGTGGTCCAGGTCGAGCCGTTGGCGGTGACGGTGTTCTGCTTACCGTGGCCGTCGTAGCCGTAGGTGACGGCCTGGCTCTGGCCGCCGGTGATGGTGTAGTCGCCGTTGAAAGTGTCGGCGGGCGGGGTAACGGTGGGTCGGGTGGTGTAGTCGTCGAGTTCGGTGGTCCGGCCGAGGGGGTCGGTGACGGTGGTTCTGACGGTGCCGCCGGTCGGTGGGACGACGGTGGTGCGGTCGCCCGCGTAGACGGTGGTCGTGCTCTCCTGCACCGCGCTGTTCTTCAGGGAGTCGACCCGGACAGGCCGGCCGAGGCCGTCGTAGGTGATTCGGTCCTGCTTCGGGACCTTCTGGTCCAGGAGGATGTCCGTGGCGAGGGTCATCGCCGGAAGGTTGTTCGGATCCCAGAAGTCCTTGTTGGTCTTGACGACCCAGCCGTGGGTGTCGAAGTACGACTCGGTGATCAGGCGCCCGTTCTGCGGTGTGGGTGCCTGGGTCTGGCGGACCCGTCCGAGGGAGTCGTACAGCGTGTACGAGGTCGCGTAGCCGAGGGAGTTGTTGAGCTTGTCGGTCCTGGTGCCGGACAGGCCGGTGCTGGAGACGGTGTAGGCGAACTTGAGGTTCGCCGGTGCCGTGGTCGCACGGGACTGGGTCCACACCGCGGTGAGTCGGCCGAGCGCGTCGGACTGGCTGGTGGCGGTGATGTTGTTGACGTCACTGGCGGCGACGGTCAGGCCGCGGGCCGGTGCCAGGGTTGTGGTGGCGGTCTGGTTCTTGGCGTTGGTGAGGGTGCTGGCGGTGGTCAGTCCGACGGCGTTGACCGTGTAGGTGGTCGTGGTCGTGTTGCCCATGCCGTCGGTGGCGGTCAGGGGCCTGCCGTAGGCGTCGTAGGTGGTGCGCTTGCTGGTCTGCCAGACGAAGGCGCCGCCAGCACCCGTGTGGTCGGAGGCGGTCTGCACCATCGTGACATTGCCGACGGTCGGCGGCTTCGCCTGCGGGAAGTCGGTCGCGAACTGCGGGTCGTCGTAGAACGTCCGGGCCGCGGACTGAACCTGCGCGGGCCGGTCGACGGTGGCCGGAGCGGTCAGCGTGTTGTAGCCGGCCGGGGCCGAGGCAATGCTGCCCTGGGTGAAGCCGCCACAGGCCACCGACACCTTCTCCTGCGAGGCAACCAGGCCCACGAGGTTCAGGCCCGTGTTCACCGGGGCGTAGCTGTAGGTGGTGCACGTGTCGTACGCGGCCGCGGCCGGCACGGTGTGGGAGTAGCTGGCGGTCAGGAGTCCGAAGGTGGGGCTGGCGGTGTCGGCGACGTAGGTGTTGTCGGCCTCCGTGACCTGCCAGCTCGTGGGGGTCGTGGAGGTGACGGCCTGACGGCTGTAGCTCTCGGCTTCCTTGACGGCCGCCGCGTTGAGGGCGGGCAGTCCGGCGCGGTTACGGGTGGCGGTGGCGGCCGAGATCCAGTACGAGGTGATGTCGAGGTTGTCGACCGTGTTCCCGTCGCCCTTGTAGCTCGTGCTTTCCAGGGCCCTGCCGGACAGTGCGTCGCTGTCGGCGTGCGTGGCGCCCTGGGAGTCGGTCAGCACGACCGATCGGGTGCTGGTCGGGGAGAGCCAGTCCCCGTCCATGCCCCGGTAGTAGGTGGTCTTCTGCTTGGTCCGGCGGTCGGTTCCGTCTCCGACCCGCGTGGTGACGTCCGCGTAACCGCGGAACTGGGCCCAGGTGCGGTACTTGGCGTTGACTATCTCGTTGTCGTCGTAGTGCCAGGCCGCGCCGCCGCCGTACTCGTAGAAGGTGGCGTGACCGGGCGCGCCACCCGTCTGGTCCTTCTCCACGATCTTGGTGACGGCGTACTTCTGGAACCAGTCGACGACGGGGTCGGTGTAGAACTCGGGTGTCCACCTGACCGGGAAGCAGGAGCTGGTGTTGGTGGAGGCGTTCGCCGATGCGACGTAGCCAGCGGTGCAGGGGTTCGGCAGGCCGTACTCGACATCGATCTGAGCCCCGAGCTCGGTGGTAATCGAGGTCAGGCGGTAGCGGTACATGCCGGGGAAGTTGGTGGTGTCCACCCGGTTCTGCATGGTGGTGCCGCCGAACACCACGGGCGGCAGGGCGATCGCGCCCGTGCCACCGGCGGTGGTGTCGTTGCCGGTGCGGGTGACGGAGGCCAGCCACAGGGTGGGCGAGGTGCCGTCGCCGGTCGGCGGCTCGGTCTGCGCCAGGTCGTAGGTGTCGACCGCCAGGGGCTTGCCCGCCGCGGTGGAGTACTGGGTGGTGGAGATCTGCTTCAGACGGACGGTCGAGAAGAACGACGGCGACTGCGAGGTGCACGTCGTTCCGCTGTTGCAGATCAGGTCGAACGGCACGTCCGGGTACTGCGTACCGGCGTTCGAGGCCGAGATCGGGTCACAGGTGGCAGCGACGCAGCGCGAGCCGGTCGTGAAGTTGATCTGGTCGGGGACGGTGCCGAAGGCGCCGTTGTCGAGGAAACCGTAGTCAATCCGGGACAGGTAGGAGTCGCGGACGTACTTGGTGTTGCTCTGGCCCTTGTTCTGGGCGTAGTAGTTGGTGTCCTGGGTGTACCAGTAGGACATGGCCTGGCCGCGGACGTCCTTGACGTAGTCCAGGTGCCACTTGTAGGCCATGGTGCAGACCGAGGAGTTGAATCCGGCGGCGTTGTAGCACGGGTCGCCGGAGTGCGCCGAGTAGACCGGCACGGAGTCGACCGAGTTGGTCACCGGCTTGCCGGACGTCCAGCCGGGCAGCTGGTTGCGGCCGAAGTAGTACGTCGTGCCGAAGCGGTCCGTGACGGTCCAGTAGTCGGTGTTGTAGGTCCCGGTGCCGTTGTTCGCGTTCGGGACACGCGTGACGATCTCGCCGTTGTCGCTCTGGGGCTTCCAGGTGTTCTTCCCGGAGTCCCAAACAAGGGCGGTGGAGGATCCGTTCAGCGACAGGGTCAGGATCGGCCCGGCGTAGCACTGGTCGCCGATCTTGGAGGGGGACGGGCTGCCCTCGGGGTCCTGGGAGCAGGAGGTGAAGGTCTGTTCGATGTAGGAGTCGGGCATGGACCAGCCGTCGCCGACCCAGGACGCCTGAGCCTGCGTGGAGGCGGTCTTGCCGTCGACGGAGGCCGAGTCGTAGCCCAGGGAGACCTTGGGCGTCAGCGTGGTGGAGGCGCCGGGGATCTGGATGGGGTAGCCGTAGCTGAACGAGCCGCCGGCGCTGCCGGCGGTCCAGGAGCCGGCCGGGGAGAGGGCACTCGCGGTGTAGTTGCCGGCCCGGCTGCCACCTTCGTCTCCGGAGCCGGTCACGGCGAGGACCTGCGCGCCCGAGGGCGCGGCTGTCTGCACGGCGGTCGCCGCCTCGCCGTGCCAGACGGCCGGAACCGCGCCGCCGGCTGCGGCGTCGGTGGAGGCGTGCACGGTCGAGGGCTTCTTGAGTTCGACGTCCGCCGACACGCTGGATGCCTTGGCGTCCCGCTGGCTCGGCAGCGGCGTCTGAACGCGGCACGCGGCGACCTCGGGCGTGGTCAGCGCGCACGCAGGCAGGGAGACCAGGTGCAGGCGGGAGGCGTAGTTGCCGCCGTAGGCCTCGGCGAAGGATGAGTAGTCGACACCGACCCGGACCTTGCCGTCACCGGCGGTGGACGGGTCGAGCGTGAACACCATGCCGGAGACGCCGAGCGCGGCCGCCCTCTGGTGGTCGAGCACCGTCACACCGACATCGGCCGGCCCCGCGTGCACTCCCGTGGCCGGCTTCGAGGCCTGCAGCCAGACGGGCGTGCCGGCCGCGGTCTGCTTCGCCCCATCTGCCTTGCCCTCAGATGGCGAAAGGTGGGCGCTGCCCTTCGCGGCCTTCGGCCACTTGGTGGCTCGCGCGGTGAAGGCGCGTTGAGCCTGGCTGCTCGGGGGCGTGGTCTTCGGGTCGTAGTTGTGGACGCCGTTGACCGCAACCGCTTGCGGGGCGCCGGGCAGGGGTGGCTTCGGCGCGGGGGACGCGACCGCCGCCGGTGCGGAGATCAGCGCTGAGATCAAAGCCGTGGCTGTGACAGTCGCCATTATCCGCCACGGGCGGTGCGGCGATGGGGAAGGCCCCCATGTTCGGAGTCGACGTCGGTCGACGGGTATGCGCATGACGCAAAACACCCCTGTTGTCTGCTGCGTGTGGCAGCGCGGGAAGACCGGCGTGATCGTTCGCCGGCCCGCCCGACTATCGCAAGCCGCGCCGACAGTCGTCTCGGCCAAAGGGCCCACCAGCTGCAGTTTTACTAATCTTTTACTGACGATCTTTCACATGAAACCCACTCATACGCCATTCATCCACCCAAGTCCCAGAGGCCGCCTACAGGGAGGATCTGCGTAGCGCCGCGAAGACCCCTCATGCGCCGGCTGCCCGACTTGGTCGGCGGCGGCGGGGGGGCCCGCGGCGGATACGACGACTCGAGGTCAGGAATCTCCATGCCCCCTTCCGCCCTGCACAGGCGCATAGGTGTCACGGCTCTCGCCGCAGCACTGTGCAGCTTGTCCCTGAGCGCAATCGGCGCTCCAGCCGAAGCCGAGACAGGCACGCCCACGACGGCGCAGTCGCCGATGACCGCGGATCGGGCGTCGGCTGCAGCGCGCTCGTCGAACAAGCCGGTCGTGGTAGAGACAGCCACTACCGCCACCGACCAGCTGACGGCCAATCCCGACGGCAGTTTCACCCTGGACCAATCCCTCGCACCGGTGCGCAAGCACCAGGGCGGCGCGTGGAAGCCCCTCGACGCAACCCTGGTCAAGCGGTCCGACGGATCCGTCGGACCGGTGCTGGCAGGCACCGACCTCACTCTCTCGGGCGGCGGCGACGGTCCGCTTACCCAGATGAGGAGCCAGGGCCGCTCGTTGTCCCTCGACCTTCCGGCCACGCTCGCCAGCAGCCTTCCCGCTCCGGAGCTCAGCGGCCCCACCGCGACCTACCATCTTCTGGCAGGCGTCGATCTGAAGGTCACGGCCGATGTGCAGGGCGGGTTCTCCGAGGTCCTGGTCGTCCGCGATGCGACGGCAGCGGCCAACCCCGCACTGAAGTCCCTCTCCTTCACCACACGAACTACCGGCGTCAACCTCGCGGTCGATGCGGGAGGCAACCTCACCGCCAAGGACAAGTCCGGCAAGGTGGCGTTCTCCGCCCCGGCCCCGGTGCGGGGCGTGTGGGACTCGGCGGTGGACACGTCGGCGCCGACCGTCACCGACCCGACGGACGGACAGTTGGTGGATGCGCGCAGCGGCGAGCCTGCCCACTCGACCGCCGCGGCACCCGGAGCCACCGCACACACCGCCCCGCTGAAGGCCGCCTACGGCAACAACGCCATTACTCTCACACCGGACCCGGACCTCCTCTCAGGCAAGAACACCGTCTGGCCGCTGTACATCGACCCGACCTACTCCGCCGGCGGCTCCGCCCTGGGCTGGACGTACGTCAGCTCGGCTTTCCCCACTACCAGCTACTGGAAGACCAGCGACAGCGAAGGTCTGCGAGTCGGCTACAACAACTGGGACTCGCCCTACTACGTAGGCCGGACGTTCGCCCGCATGTCCGTGCCCAGCCAAATCTATGGCGCACAGATCAGCTCCTCGCGGTTCTACGCCACGGAGACCTGGGCCCCCTCCTGTAACAAGCGCGACGTCGAACTGTGGTGGACCGGCGCGATCTCCTCGTCGACCACCTGGAACAACCAGCCCGCGTGGATGGGCAAGAGCGACACGCAGAACGCCGCGTGGGGCTACACCGGCTGCAACCCGAAGGAGATCGGGTTCGACACCACCTCACTGATGCAGAACGTCGCCAACGCGAAACTGGCGGACATCACGCTGGGACTGCGGGCATCAAACGAGTCCGACGGCTACGGATGGAAGAAGTTCCAGCCGTCGACCATGAAGATGTCCACCACCTACAACCACGCGCCGAACACGCCGGTGCTGTCGACCTCGCCGCCCACGTCCTGCCCCGCGTCCACACCGACGCCCGTCGGAAACGGCGACATCGACCTGCGGGCAGCGGTCTTCGACCCGGAGGGTGGTATCCCCACCGCCAAGTTCAAGGTCACGAAGACGTCGACCGGCACCGTCACCTGGCAGGGCTCCGTTTCGGCGGGATCGGGCACGGACGCCGTCTTCGTCCTTCACAAGGACGACCTCGTCGGCCAGGCCGGCGGCGTCTCCAACCCCACACCGACCACGTTCTCGTGGAACGTGGCCGTCGATGACGGTTCGGCCACCACCACGAGCGCCACCTGCAGCTTCACCTTCGACCCCATCGCGCCCGGAGCACCGGACGTCCACCTCCCCGAGACGGTGGATTCCTTCGTCGTCGGAACGCCCTACCAGGTCTCGATCACCGCGAACACGACGGGACCCGTCCCCGCCACCTATCTGTACCAGCTCAACGAGGGCACGCCGGTCTCTGTCGCCGCTTTGAACGGCAGCGCCACGGTGACCGTCACCCCCACGCGCGCATACAACACCCTGACCGTGACCGCGGTCGCTGCTTCCGGCAATCCCAGCGGCAACAGCAGCGTCCAGTCGATCACGGCCAAGGCACCGGTCTCCGCGCCCGAGAACGACCTGACCGGCCACGGCCGCGCAGATCTCGCCATGGTCGGAGACAAGGCTGCTCTGCCCGCCGGGTTGTGGCTGGCCGCCGGCACCAACGGCTCCAACGTGGACGCCGCCCCCCGTAACATCGGGACGCACGGAACCGGCGCCAACACCCAGGGCGATCCCACGGAATGGAACGGCACCGAAGCGGTCGTCGGCCACTTCTTCGACGGCGGCGCCGGCTTCAACGACATCCTCACGTACAACCCCAACACCCAAAGCGCCGAGATCCTCAAGGGCAACGGCGATGGCTCCGTCCTCAAGCCGGCGTCCGGCGGGCACGCGACGGTTGCGCGCAGTGTCTTCACCGACGATGACACCGGGGCAACGACCACCCACGTCGCCAACGCTGGATGGCTCAAGCACATCGCCATGGGCGAATCCATCGACAACGGATTCAGTCCTGACCTGCTCATCATCTTCAACGGCCAGCTGACGGTCGCGGAGGGAGGCAGCGTCGGAATCTACGAGGGTCCTGCCAGCGCCACAGTCCTTGCCGCAAACGGCCCGCTCGGAACGGCCTGGACCGAATGGACCATCACCAGCGCCGTCGTCAACAACAAGCCCGGCATGTTCGCACGCCACGACACCGGCAATGGCGAGCTCTATTACTACAGTCCCAGCCTGATGGACACCCTGATCCACAACGCCCTGGCGGGCACCCCGGCAACGGACGGCTCTGACGCACCAGCCCTCGTCAAGGACTCCGGCAACTGGAGCAAGGCGGTCTATCCGGCCATACAGGCCGCCGACGTCAACCGCGACGACATCCCCGACCTGCGTGGCATCAGCCCCTCCGGTCAGGTGGATACCTACACGTTCACCCGCACAGGCCTGAACACAGCGCACCTGACCCAGAAGCTGTCCACCGCAACCCACGCCTGGCCGCTGGCCGACAGCACCGAAGGCACGGCATCGACCGCCGCCGACAACACCGCCAGCGGCCAAACCCCGCTGCCCCTCACCGGAGGCGACGGCACCAGCAACACCGCCACCTGGGCCACCAACGACCTCTTCAACCCCGACGTCCACCTCGACGGCGCCAAGACCGGCGTCATGAACACCTCCACCGGCGCCGTCACCCCCACCGGGAACTTCACCGTCTCGGCGTGGGCCAAGCCGGACGCCCTCGGCGGAACCGTCCTCTCCCAGGACGGCACCAACACCTCAGGCTTCAAGCTCTTCCCCGACGCCGCGACCAAGCACTGGTCGTTCTGCATGGCCGCCTCCGACGTCGCCTCCCCCGCCTGGGACTGCGCGACCTCCGGCACCGCCGTCCAGATGGGTGTGTGGACGCACCTGACCGGAACGTACAACGCCACCAGCAAGAGGCTGGCGCTGTACGTCAACGGCATCGTCGCCAACACCGGAGCACACAACCCCGCCAGCGGCTTCATCAAGAGCTTCCGCGTCGGTGACTCCCTGAGCGGCACCACCCGCCAGACCTTCTTCAAGGGCGCCGTCTCCAACGTCCAGGTCTGGGACGGCACCGCACTGACCCCCACCCAGACGGCGCTCATGTCCGGCATCCCCGGCTTCGTCGTCTTCCCGGGCGACGACTCCAACTACCCCAGTGGCAGCACCTGGACCGCCGGCCGCGCCAACATGTCCTTCAACGGCGGCCAGCTCACCATCAGCAACCCCGGCTACGGCACCTGGACCCTCGGCAGCCCCGGCGGACACGCAGGCGCAGTCATGACCTTCCAGACGGACGGCAACCTCGTCAGTTACCCCCAGGCCGCCCACACCACCGGCACCGCACTGTGGAGCACCAACACCAACGGGCAGGCGGACGTCATGTTCTTCCAGCCCGATGGCAACCTCGTCCTCTACAAGAACGACGGCACCGCTGTCTGGTCCTCCAACACCTACCGCCGCGCATGGCACAACGCCGCCTCGGCCAATGAAGCCGGCGGCACCGGCAAGCTCCGCTACGCCGACTTCAACGGCGACGGCCGAGCGGACGCGATCACCATCGCCGACAACGGATCCTTCAGCGTCAAGCTGAACGCCGGCGGCGACGGCCACGGCGGCTGGACCGACCTCGGCCAGGTCTCCATCGGCGCCACCGCGGACCGCACCAAGGTCCGGTTCGCCGACTTCAACGGCGACGGCAAGACCGACTACATCGTGTTCGCCGCCAGCGGCGGCGCGGTCAGCGTCTACCTCAACAACGGCGGCGACGGCCACGGCGGCTGGACCGCCTACGGCCAGGTCACCACCGGCTCCACCACCAACCCCGACCTGGTGCGGTTCGCCGACTTCAACGGCGACGGCAAGACCGACTACATCGTGTTCGCCGCCAGCGGCGGCGCGGTCACCGTCTACCTCAACAACGGCGGCGACGGCCACGGCGGCTGGACCGCCTACGGCCAGGTCACCACCGGCTCCACCACCGACCGCACGCGCGTCCGCTGGACCGACATCGACGGCGACGGCAAGGCCGACTACACCTTGATCCAGGCCGACGGGAGCATCGACACCTACATCAACCTGGGCGGCGACGGCCACGGCGGCTGGGCCCCGGTACGGTCACGCATCTCCGCGGGCCACACCACCACCCAGGCCCAGGCCGACTTCACCGACATCGACGGCGACGGCCGCGGCGACTACCTCCTCATCAACGGCACCACCAACGCCTGGCTCACCAACGGCGGCGACGACTTCGCCACCCCGGGCTGGATCGACGACGGCCAGATCCTCGGCGCTGTCTGACGTTCAGTCAAACGGCCCTGTGTCCACCCGAACCAGGTGGACACAGGGCCGTCCCACGTCACCACACGCTGTGCTGCTCGACGCGCTTGGCCGCAGTCCTCGGAATCGTGACCCGGCGGTCTGTTCACACCGGCACCCGGTGCGTTCCGGAGCGACCGCGGCCGCCCAGACGTAGTCTGGAGGCCGATGCCGTCGTGAACGAGACCCTCTCGCTCAACATGTGGTCGACCTACCGGCTCGCCTGACCTCGAACGGGCATGCGACGAAGCGGTGGCGTGCTGATCCCAATATGAGCGGAAATGGACGGCCATGGGGTCGCCGTTCGACCGCTCAGCCGAGGTAGTAGCCCTGGATGTCGGCGGCGACGTCGACCGTGCCGAAGGCGTTGTAGAGGTCGATCGAGCCGTCCTCGCCGACCGGGACGAGGGCCAGGACCGGGCGGACCTCACCAGCATCGAGGTTCAGGTTGGAGGCGGTGGGGCGGGCGGTGCCGTGTGGGTAGGCCGCCAGCCAGGTGCCGGTGGTCGGGGCGATGCCGGTCAGGTTGACCAGGACGGCCTTCGCGCCGACCGGGACGCCGTTGGTGCCGGCGACCTTCACGGTCACGGCGGAGCCACCCGCCAGTCGGGCCTTGACGGCGCCGGTGCCGTCGCGGGTGTCCAGCACACGAGTGGGGCTGATCGGGAAGTAGGGCGTCATCGGACCGCACTCTGCGCCGCCGGTGTAGGCGATGTAGCCCTGCAGGTCGGCGACGAGGTGGACGCTGCCGAAGGCGTTGTACAGGTAGGCGTGCCCGTTGGCGTCGACCGGTACGACGACCTCGTTGGCGCTGGTCCGCCCCTGGGCGAAGTTCAGCACCGAGGTGGTCGGCGCGCCACCACCGGCGAGCGTGACGCCGACCCAGCTGGATGCGGTCGGCTGCGTCTCGGTCACGCTGACGACCGCTGCGCTGGCGCACTTCGCGATGTTGTCCGGCAGTGCGATCTCGGCGTACTGGCCGGGGCCGACCGGGTGGGCGTTCGGCCCGGTGCGGGTGTCGAGGATACGAGTGGGACCTGTCGCCCGGACAAATCCCGCCTTGCCGGCGGCTGTGAGCGGAGTGGTGGAGTAGTAGCCCTGAACATCGGCGACGAGGTCGACGGTGCCGGCGAAGTTGTAGAGGTCGATCGACCCGTCGTCGCCGACGGGGACGGTGACCTGGTTCGGCACAATCTGGTTCGGCGCCAGGTTGAGGTTCGAGGCGGTCGGCCGCGCCGTGCCCGCCGGGTAGGCGGTGACGTAGGTGGCCGCGGTGGCGTTCACACCGGTCAGGTTGAGTGTGACGGCGGTGACGTGCGTGGCCGGTATGGCGTTGGCGCCAGCGACCTTCAGCCGTATGGTGCCACCGGGCCCGACCTTCCCCTTGGCGGCGCCGGTGCCGTCGCGCGTGTCGAGTATTCGCACCGGATGGACGGGCACGAGGACGCTGCCGACGGTGATCTCCCGGGTGGTGGTGGCGGTGCGGCCACCATCGTCCTTGACGGTCATGGTGACGGTGTAGGTGCCGGGCGTGGTGTAGGTGTGGTGGACCAGGGAATTGGCTGCGGTCTGCGGGCTGGTGCCGTCGCCGAAGTCGAAGGTGTAGTTGGTAACACTCCAACTGCTGGTGGCGTTGCCGATCGCCTCCACGGCCAGGGCGTCGTGGAGGTCCGGTTGCCACAGCTGCAGGCTGGGCACAAGCGGTGCGTCGTCGACCACGTCGATGCGCAGCGTGGTCTTGGCGGTGGTGCCGTTGGCGAGGGTGGCCTGCGCGACGGCGCGGTAGGTGCCCTTGGAGGTGTAGGTGTGGGTGGTGGCGGTGAGTCGGTCGGTGGCCGCCGGGGTGGTGCCGTCGCCGAAGTCGACGGTGTAGGCGGTGACCGGCGTGTTCCAGGGGTTGCTCGAGGTGGGGGTCAGGGTGACGGTCAGCGGCGCCGGGCCCTTCCGTGCGGTCAGGGCCACCTGTATCCGGTACGGGTCCTGGAGTTCGGTGGCGCCGCGGTCGAACCAGCCTGGGCCGGTGCCCGTGTCGGCGATCAGCGGGTCGTCCAGCCGCGGCTTGCCCGAGTGGTCGGTGGCGGGCTCGTGCGGGGCGTTCGCGTCCGCCGAGTCGACCAGCGGCGCCTGGCGCTCTTCGTAGGTGGTGGACGGCGTCAGCTTGAGTGTGGTGTCGTGGCCGCCGCGGCCGGTCGCCGTGTGCAGCGCCGTCGGTGTCGTGTAGGGCTGTCCGGCCCACCGGTACAGGGCCCAGTCCGCCGGGCTCTCGATGGTGTTGTAGTCCCACACCACATCCGCGGCTGCCTCCGGTGACATCGTGACGGCCGGGATCCCGTTCCAGCCGGTGCAGGCATTCCCGCTGACGAAGGCGTTGTTCTCCACCACGGCGCCCGTTGACGCCCCGTCGAGGACCAGCGACGTGCTGCACAGGGAGTCGCTGACGGTGTTGGCGACCACCACCGTGCCCGGCGCCCCGTTGACCTGGATCGCGGGCGCATCCCCGTAGAAGGGCACTGAGTTGCCGGTCAGCACCGTGTCCCGTGCCCCCGCGGCCACGACGATCGCGGAACTCGATGCGCTCACCCCGCTGTTGCTGATCGTGACGGCCTGGCTTGCCCCGTCGACCGCCACACCCACCGAATGCGTATACAGGTTGGCCCGCACACCGGAGCGGTCCAAGGACACCCGGTTCGAGCCCGTGACCTTCACGCCGGTGCTACCGCTGGCGGACGAGGAGACCGTGAGGTTCCGGAAGACCACGTCGTGGACGTGGTCGAACTCCAGGCCCGGCCGGTCGGCCGTACCCCGCAGCTCCACAGAGAGCGAGGACACGGCCGGGGAAACGACGGTGATGGGCGCCGACTCCGTACCCGACGTCGTCACCCGCACCGGCCCGTAGATCCCGGGAGACACAAGAACGGTGTCGCCGGGACGCGCCGCATCCAGCGCCAACTGCGGACTGCAGTACGGCTGCGTCTGCGCGCCCGCGCCGGAGTCGGAGCAGTTCGCCGACGCCGAGTTGTTGACGTACAGCGTGCTGCCGCCGGCAGCCGACGCCGGGACGGGCGCAGCGACGAGCGTTGCGCCGACGACCACGCCGATCGCGGCTGCGGCCGATGTTGCACGAGATGGCACGGGACGACCCCTCAGTTGATCAATCGAGTGCGCCACATCATGGACCCCCGCCCCGCCACCGGCGACACCGGGGTGGCCCTGCGGGGCGGCCATGTGCCTTCGAACGATCCAACAAAGACGGTGCAGAGCAGGGCGTTCCCTGCCGAAATGAGACAGCGGATGCACCAGCCCCCGCCGCATCGCTGCCCCCGCCTACACGATCTCCTTGACCGCCGTGCGGGTTGGGCCGCCGTGGGTGAGAGCTGGGTGTCGCCCGACAACGCATGGACTCTGCGCCACAAGGACCCCGCCGAACCGTCACACTCAGCAGGGCGTTGCCCCCGTTGCGGTCTCCCCGCATACTTCAGTGCGCATCCCCGACGTAAGGCCAGCCATGTCACCCACCCGGAGTTCCTCGGAGCACTCGCCGCAGATCCCGATACCTGCTTCGCCGCTCCGGTACCGGCTCACGCTGATCCAGCGGGTCGCCCCGTTCCTGGCCGGCGGCATCGGAGCCCTCGCAGTCATCCAGATTCTCCTGATCCGCCACGGGCACGCACCAGTCGACGCAGAAGCACAGAAAGCCGCCTTGGTGACGCTGGGCGCGCCATTCCTGGGTGTCGTCGCGTCGCAGCATTTCCGCGCAACAGCAACGCCCGAAGGGCTCGCCGTCCACGCAACGCGCAGCCGGCTCATACCGTGGCGCACCATCGCGGACATTCGCGTCGAAGGATCCAGGATCGTCGTATACGAGACCACCGGCAGGCGCACCCCTCTCCGTGCGCCAGCCCGATTCCTCAACTCACACTTCGACGAGAAGCACCAGCAGTTGCTGGCCTGGTGGACCCTCCACCGAGACCTTCAGCAGTAGCGCTCCGCCTGTGGGCCCTCCTCGACCACTCGCATCGAGGATCGCCACAGTGGATGTCGACGGACTCGCCTTGGCGCCGAAGCGGGCGTTCACCCGCCGGGCCCGGGCCGTCAAGGCACCCGTCGCCTCGGTCGCTGCGCCTACGGGTGCCCCACAAGCAGGCTGTCATGGTCATGCGCGTGCAGGATGAAAGCCCGCTCCGCGTGGCAGGGTGGTCGAGGCCGGCGTCGAAGTGTTCGGCGACGACGTTCGTATCGAGCCGGCCCCACCACGGGGAGCCAGCCGTCGCCCCTGAGACGTCGTCATGCAGGGCCGGTCACGGTTCGGCAACACGTCCACGCCACCGTCCGGGCGGTGGGAGCGTGTCGATCACCCCCAGCGCAGGAGCCGCCTCATGCCCACCGAACCCCACCATCGCGCCAGCCGGCAGCCGGCCCTCGCAGCCGCCACCGCGCTTCTCGGTGCCCTCGCGGCGGCAGGCTGCTCCTCTGCGGGCAGCACCTCGACGTCCGGGCAGCCGTTCTCGGACTGGTACAGCCAGGGCGGTGAGACGTACATTGCGGCGATCCGAGCGGACACACAGGCGATGCCGACCAGCGCAGTCACCACCTGATCCGGGGCCACAGCTACCCCGGTCATCCCGATCTGGTTGAACCTGATCACGACCGCGGCGGCCTGCTCCGTGAGTTCCGTCGGGTCGATGATGTGCTGCCGTTCATGAGGTTCTTCTACTTTTCTCCACCGCAGGTGTACTGTTGAAGTATGGGTGACTCGACGATCAAGGTGCCGGACACTACCCGTGACCATCTGGCAGCGCTCGCCAAGGAACGCGGGATGACCATCGGCGGTTTGGTGACGGCCCTGGCCAATCAGGAGCACACAGCCGAGCAGCTCGCGGAGCGAGTTCGCCAGGGCCGGCGCCTCATGCGTGAGCACGGCATCGACTTGGACGACAGCGAGCTGGACGCCATGCCGAGCGTCCTAGAGAACGCCTACGCCATCGCGGCGGAGAAGTCCGTGCAGAACCTCAAGCGCGGCACCGCGGCGTGATCATCCTCGACACCTCGGCCATCATGGCCCTCGCCGCCGGCCACCGAACCCTCGTCCGGCTCGCCGACAACGCCGCCGCATCGCCGTTCCGCCACCTGTCGGTTCCCGCATTGTGCCTGCTGGCAGCCGAGGCCGCATCCCCAGGGGCCGGCACCTTCGCGCTCGCGCTTCCCGCCGTCGAGGTCGAGCCCCTCGACTCCGCCGCCGCCGTCACCGTGGCCACCATGGTCCGCGACGGCGTCGGTGCCCAGGACGTCTCGCACGCTCTTTACTGCGCCCTGCCGACCGGCTCCCGCGGCACGATGCACATGATCCTCACCGACCAGGAGCACCACTACCCGCCCGGAACAATCACCGTGCACATCGACGACCCTCGCCTCCTCGGCTGAAGCGCCCCGGGGCAGCGCCCCTCGTCGGTTCGACTGCAGCGTCACCAATCGCGAACAGAGCGGCTCGGCGGAGGCTCGGAGCGGTCGTGTGGCTGCCGCAGGAGGGCCTCCGGTCTCGTCGAGCCCGGGAGGGGGGCGGGGCGACCGGTGCTGTCAGCAAAGGGGTTGCCACAGCACCGACCGCGCCGGCTCGTCTGTCGTCTGCTCAGCGAGGCTGGATCTCGGAGCGCATTCGCCGGTGGCCTCAACGGGGTCGGCGTCCTGATGCGTGGTGCCAGCGGTCGCGTATGGCGTCGAGGTCTGCCCGGGCCGCGCCGAGTCGTGTGTCCTTTCGGTGCCGCTGGGTGACGTGGGTGAGATGCTGACGGGCTTCGTCGTGGGGTGCTGTGTCGTCCCCCGCCGCCGCCAGTTCGGCCTTGGCTTCTGCGATCAGGTGCTTCTGCTGCTCGAGGAAGGCGTTCTCGTCGACGGCCGCGTTCTGCGCCCGGACGGCGAAAGCGCGCACGTCGTCCTCGGGGTGGTCTGCGTGTGGGTACATCTCGTGCCGGATGCCGGTGTTCGGCAGGTCCAGGTAGAGGTGCCGACTTGGTGCCCGACTGCTCGAAGCGGACGCGCAGGCCGCCGAGCGGGATCGTCTCGCCGGCGAAGATCAGGACGTGCTCGTGCAGTGTGGTCTTGCCGAGCTCGGCCAGGACGTCGCCATGGCCGGGGTTACTGTGTCTCTCCAGTCGCCGGTGCGCTGCTCGCACCCGCTGGTCGTAGGCCAGCTTCCGTGTGTGGACCTTGGCTTGGGCTGTCGATATCTCCCGGCGTGCGGCCCACTGGATCTGCCGCACTGCGCGCTGAGCCTGAGGACGCCGCTGCCGCGGCCCGGGCACCGACCGCGGAACTCACACGCCGATCCGGGTCGCCAGTGCCACCGCCGATGCCAGGCCCGGGCCCCTGCCCGAGAGGCGGGTGCCGCGCGGCCGCTCGCCGCAGATGCGGACCCCGACCGGAGCCTGCCGGCAAAAGCCAGCTGGCGGGGCCTGTCCTCCCCCTGCCGCCGGCCCGGTTCGGGGAGGACCGCAGCGACCGAAGCGACCAAGATTCCCGATCAGGGGCAGGCTCGGCACCAGCCGGATCAGCGGCGTGCCCGTTTGGTCGCTTGGGTCGCTGGGGTTCGGTCGCTGGCGTTTGTGCAGGTCAGAGCGCACGTGACCGGGGAGTAGCGACTGAAGCGACCCAGTCGCGACCCGCTGGTCTCCGCCTTCGAACAGTGGGTGCGGGCCAGGATCGGCGAGCCGCTGTCGATCGCGGAGGCCGCCCGCGACCTGGGCGTCAGCGAACGCACCCTGCAGCGCACGGTCACCCGCACCCTGGGCTGCTCCCCGATCCGCCTGGTGCAGAACCTGCGGGTGGAACAGGCCGAGCACCTGCTGCGCACCACCGCACTGCCGCTGGCCGCCGTGGCCCGCCGCGTCGGCTACGAGAGCCCGGGGCCGCTCCGCACCCTCCTGCGCGACCGCCGCGGCCTGAGCGCCCGCCACCTGCGGGGCTGAGCCGAGGCCGAGCCGGGGCTGAGCCGGGGCTGAGCCGAGGCCGAGCCGGGGCTGAGCCGGCTACCGCACTCCGCGTCCCGCCGCCGGGCCACCGCCCTCGGAGCCCCGCATGTCCCTGGTGACGCGCGGGTCGAGGTCGGCGGCGAGCCGGGTCAGGTACTGCCGCTGCTCGTCGTCCAGGCCGAGGGCCGGATCGTCGGCGGCACCCAGCAGCGCGGCGGCGGCCAGGCCCCGTGCGGTGGCGTCCAGGGCGCCGGCGAGCGCCTCGCGGCGGGATTCCTCACCGGTGCCGCCCTGGTGGGCGAGGACTAGCTCGAAGACGTAGAAGGCGCGCTCGCCGAGGCCCCGGTGGGCGGGGTGCGCCGCGCGGGCCCGGGGGCCGTCGCCGCTCTCCGGGCCGGGGACGAGCCCGGACGAGTCCACCGGGGCCAGGCGGGCGGCGCGGGCCGCCGCGACGAGCTGGCCGGCGGCCGCGGTCGCGGCCAGCTCCGCAGCGAGGAAACGCAGTTCGGCCGCCCGGCGGTCCGCCTCCACGGACGGCAGCGCAGCCGCCAGGGTGCAGGCCGCGAGCAGGGCCGTCCGCTCCCCCGGGTACAGGTCGGGCGGCGCCGTGGTGTCCGCCGCGCCGAGGACGGCCCGGCCGGCCAGGGCGCAGCGGTCCTCATCGGCCAGCCGTTCGCCGCCGAGGACGATCCCGTGGCTGCCGGCCCGCGCGATCGCCCGGGCGGTCTCCGCCAGCGCCCGGGCGTGTGCCGGATCCGCCTGGCGGACGGCGAGTTGCCGCACCCAGGCCGCCGCCCGCCCACCGGCCTCGGCGGCGAGCCGTGCCGCCGCGAGCGTGTCGCCGTCGGCCCGCGCAGCGTGCTCGGCGCCCCGGCCGACGACGCGGGCGACCTGGTCGAGCGTGGCCGGCAGCGGCAGCCAGGGCAGTGCAGAGATCGTCATAGCGGGTCCAACCACCGATCGCCCGGACGGGTCACGGTCCGCCCCGCAGCCGGTCCCGGACGGCACCGGCGGCCCGGCCGCGGGCAGTCGGGCGACCGGCCGCCGCACCGGAACGGCGGCGCCCGGTCCCACCGGGGCGGGCGACCGGTTGTCCGACCGGCGAACACCCGCTCAGGTCGTCGCCGACCCCCGGTGGTCGAAGGCGATCAACGGATCGCCCGTGAGCGGGTGTTCGACCACCGCGGCGCGGACACCGAAGACCTCGGCGAGCAGGTCCGCGGTCAGCACCTCGCGCGGCGGACCGGAGGCCACCACCATGCCGTCGTGCAGCACGTGCAGCCGGTCGCAGAGCGAGGCGGCCGCGTTGAGGTCGTGCAGCGAGATCAGGGTGGTGCGGCGGCGGGCCCGGAGCAGGGCCAGCAGGTCGATCTGGTGCTGCACGTCGAGGTGGTTGGTCGGCTCGTCCAGCACCAGCACGTCCGGCTGCTGGGCGAAGGCCCGGGCCAGCAGGGCGCGTTGGCGCTCGCCGCCGGAGAGCGTGGCGAAGCCGCGGTGCTCCTGGCCCTGCAGGCCGACCTCGACGAGGGCGGCGGCGACCAGGTCGCGGTCGGTGGCCGACTCGCCGGCGAAGGCCCGCTGGTAGGGCGTGCGGCCGAGGGCGACCATCTCGCGGACGGTGAGGTCCACCTCCGCGCCGCGCTCCTGCGGCAGGGCCGCGATGTGCCGGGCCGCCTCGGCGGCGCCGAACGTACGCAGGTCGCGGCCGGCCAACAGGACCCGCCCGGTATGCGGGCGCAGATGGCGGTAGACGGTGCGCAGCAGGGTGGACTTGCCGCTGCCGTTGGGGCCGACGAGGCCGGCGATCTCGCCCTCGGCGGCGATCAGGTGGGCGCCGCCGAGCACCTCCCGGCCGGCCAGGGTGACGGTCAGGTTCTCGATGTCGATCCTCATCGGTGCTCCGGTCGGCGGTCCAGCAGGTAGAGCAGCACGGGGGCGCCGAGCAGCGCGGTGACCACGCCGATCGGGACCTCCTGGGTGGCGAGGGCGGTGCGGGCGAGGGTGTCGACCGCGGTGAGCAGGACGGCCCCGGTGAGGGCGGCCAGCGGCAGCAGGCGCCGGTGGTCGCCACCGACGACGAGCCGGCACACGTGCGGCACGAGCAGTCCGACGAAGCCGATCGCACCGGAGACGGCGACCATCACGCCGGTCAACAGGCTGGTGACGGTGAACAGTTCGCGGCGCAGCCGGGTGACGTCGACGCCCAGGCCGGTCGCGGTCTCGTCGCCGACGGTGAGCGCGTTCAGGGCGCGGGCGCGGGCCTGCAGATGGAGCGCGCCGAGCGCCACGGCCCCGGCCGGCAGGGCCAGTTGGCTCCACGTGGTGCCGCCGAGGCTGCCCATCAGCCAGAACAGCACGCCGCGGGTGCGCTGTTCGTCGCCGGCCTGCAGCACGAGGAAGCTGGTGAAGCCGGCGAGGAAGTGGCCGATGCCGACCCCGGCGAGCACCAGGCGCAGCGGGGCGAAGCCGCCGCCGCGCCGGGCGAGCGTCCAGACCAGCGCGAAGGCGGCGAGGGCGCCGGTGAAGGCGGCGCCGGAGAGGCCGAGCCCGAGGCCGGTGCCGGCGGCGGTGCCGAGCACGGTGACGGCGACGGCACCGAGGGTGGCGCCGGAGGAGATGCCGAGCAGGTAGGGGTCGGCGAGCGGGTTGCGGACGAGGGCCTGCACGGCGGTGCCGACGAGGCCGAGGCCGGCGCCGACGACGGCTGCCAGGAGGGCGCGCGGGGCGCGTAGTTGCCAGACGATCAGGTCGCGGGTGCCGGGCTCGGGCGGGCGTCCGGTGAGGTGCCGGGTGAGGATCGTCCACACCTCGCCGGGCGGGACGTCCACCGCACCGAGGGAGACGGCGAGGGTGAGGGAGAGCGCCAGGGCGAGGGTGAGGCCGGCGGCCACCGCCCCGGCCCGGACGGTGCCGCCACCGCGGGCCGTGTCGGAGGCCCTGGTGGCTTTCGTGGCGGGGGGCATCTACCGGCCGTCCACGGTGAGACCGGGGTGCACGGCGCGGGCGACGGCGACGACGGTGTCGGCATTGCGGACTCCGGCGATCGTGGTCACCTCGGAGCCGATCCGGACGAAGTGGCCCTCGCGGACGGCCCGCAGGCCCCGGGTGGCGGGGAAGTCGCGGAGGAAGGCCTCGGCCTGCTCGTAGGCCTTTCGGGTCTCCGCCTCGCTGCCGCGGTTGCGCACGCCGAGCTGGATCCAGTCGGGGTCGGCGGCGACGACGTCCTCCCAGGAGACCGGCTTGAAGGTGGCCTGGCAGTCGGCGAAGACGTTGCGGGCGCCGGCGAGTGTGATGACGGCATGGGCGACCTGGCGGCCGCAGGCGGCCATCGGCTGCTTGGTGCCGGCGTCCGCGTCGAAGAAGAAGTAGGAGGGGCGGCGGTCGGCGGGGACGGTGGCGACCGCGGTGCGGACCGACCCCACGGTCCGCTCCATCCGGGCCACCAGCTCCTCGGCGCGGGCGGCGGTGCCGGTGATCGCACCGAGCCGCCGGATGTCCGCCTCGACCTCGGCGAGGTCCTGCTGGGGGCCCTCGAGCCGGTCGGCGCAGGCGGTGGAGTGCAGGAAGACGTGCTTGATGCCGGCGGCGGCGAACTCCTGCTCGGTGGGTGCGGCGCCCATGCCCCCGCCCATGGCCCCCATCGCGGCGAAGGTGTCGACGTACAGGTCGGCGCCGGAGCCGAGCAGTTTCTCCTTCGCGATGACGCCGCGGCCGAGGACGGGGACGGCGGCGGCGCGGTCCGCGAGCTCCGCGGGCATCGTGCCGGTGCCGGGCGGGAAGCCGGTGCCGATCACCCGGTCGCCGGCGCCGAGTTGGAGCAGCATCTCGAGTGCGGCGGCGTTGCTGGTGACGATCCGCCGGGGCGGCGCGTCGAAGGCCGTCTCGGTGCCGGCGCAGTCGGTGGTGCGGACGGGGAACCCACCGGTGGCGGCGGCCGGCGCCGGGGCGCCGGAGGCGGGGGCGCCGCCGTCGGACGCGCAGGCGGAGGTGAGCAGGGCGAGGGCGGCGGCCAGGCCGCACAGGGCGCGAGCACGCATGGTGGTCTCCCGGATGGTCGGCGGTGCGCGGGCCGGCCGCTGCCGGCCCGGTGCAGGTAGTCGGGCGGTTCCGGTCGCCGGTTCCGGGCGCCGGCGACATTTCCCGGCGGCCGGGGCGGCCGGGCCGGCGGCGGGCGCCGCGCTCGACGGAACGTCAGGGAATCCTGACGGAGTGTTGCCGTCCTCTGTACGCGGGACCGGAAGACATGGTGACATGTACGCGACAAACCGCCGGGACGGACTCTCCGCCCGGCGGCCGTGCACGATCGGAAGGGACAGCCTTGATCGTTCGCATGCTCGTCGCCATCGGCGCCACCGCCGCCTCGCTGGTCGCCGCCCCCGGGGCCGCGGCCGCGGCGCCCACCGGCCCGTGGACCACCCCTCCGCCGCCGGACAAGATCGTGATCAACGTCGCCACGGTCAACGGCTCCGGATGTCCGGCCGGCACCGCCGCGGTCGCGGTCTCCCCCGACAACACGGCCTTCACCGTCACCTACAGCCAGTACCTGGCACAGGTCGGCGTCGGCTCCAAGCCGACCGACTTCCGCAAGAACTGCCAGCTCAACCTGAACGTCCACGTCCCGCAGGGCTTCACCTACGCCATCGCCTCCGCCGACTACCGCGGCTTCGCCCACCTGGAGCGCGGCGCCACCGGCACGCAGAAGGCCAGCTACTACTTCCAGGGCTCGCCGCAGACCACCACCAGCAACCACCGCTACGCCGGGCCGATCGACGACAGTTGGCAGGCCACCGACTCGGTGGACGTCGCCGCCCTCGTCTACGCGCCCTGCGGCGAGCAGCGCAACTTCAACATCAACACCGAACTGCGGGTCGCGCCGGGCAGCTCCGACCCCAACAAGACCACCAGCTTCATGACGATGGACTCGACCGACGGGGACATCAACACCATCTACCACCTGGCCTGGAAGACCTGCCCCTGATCCGCCGCATCCCGAACTCCCGCTCGGCCCCGCCCCGGCCACCATCGGGGCCGAGCGGGCCCACCACCCCCGGGGCGTGCCCGGCGACTCCCCACCGGGAGATCCCGCCGGCCACGCCCGGGCGGGCGGAAGGCCGGTCGACGCCGCGCAGCAGCAGACCGGCCGCGGCCCCGGCACGGGACCGCCCTCGCCACCCGCAGCCCCGGACCGTCCTCAGCCCGCGCCCACGCGGGGGGACGCGCGCCCGGGGCACACTGCTGTCCTGCGGCGGGCCGACGGCGCCGTACACGCCCACCGACGCCGGACGAGCCGGCCGGGCCGGCCGGGCCGGCAGCCGCGACCGGACGGCCCGGGCGGCCGGCCGACAGGACCGGGGCCCGCCCGCCGTCCCACCGCCGGCCCCGCCCGACCGGGAATCCTTCGGACGAAATGCCTCCGTGCACGCCTGTGGTCCGCTGCCGAGGCGGCGGTCAGGCCAGGGTGCGACGGCTTTCGGCCGCGGTGACGAGGGCGCCGTGGAGTTCGGCGCGGACGCCGAGGGTGCCGGCCATGATCTCGACGGCGTCGGCGACCGCGGGCTGGGCGTAGCGGTCGATGGATTCGCGGACGCCGGTGATCAGGGGCGTGCCGGCCTGGCCGAGCTCGCCGCCGATGACGATGGCGGCGGGGTTGAGGCAGTTCACCAGGTCGGCGAGGACGCGGCCGAGGGTGCGGCCGGCATCGGTGATCACGCGGGCGGCGGCGGGCCGGGTGCCGAGTTCGGCGAGCGGGGGGATCTCGGTGGGGACGGCGCCGCGGTCGGCGCTGGCGAGGACATGGGTGAGCCGGCGCCGGACCTCGGCGACGGAGACCACCGTCTCCAGGCAGCCGCGGTTGCCGCAGCGGCACCAGTTGGTGGCGCCGGGCAGCTGGATGTGCCCGATCTCGCCGGCGAGGCCGCTGGCGCCGCGGTAGACCTGTCCGCCGAGGACGAGGCCGCTGCCGACGCCGTGCGAGGCCTTGACGTAGATGAGGTCGTTGAGGCCGCGGCCGGCGCCGAGGGCGCGTTCACCGCGGACGCCCATCTCGGCGTCGTTGGCGACCACGACGGGCAGGCCGAGCCGGCGGCCGAGTTCCGCGGCCGGGTCGAGGCCGATCCACTTGGCGAGGATGGTGGGCGCCCGGACGGTCCGGGTGCGCAGGTCCATGGCGGCGGGGATGCCGGCGGCGGCCGCGCCGACCGAGCCCGGACCGCAGCCGGCCTGGCGCATCGCCTCGGCGGCGAGGTCGGCGGCGGTGTCCAGGGCCTGCTGCGGGTGGTCGTCGATGTCGAGCAGGGCGGTGGCCTCGCCGAGCACGGTGCCCTCGCCGGTGCCGACGGCGGCGGTGATGTGGGCGTGCCCGAGGTCGAGGCCGAGGACGAGCCCGGTGTCGCGGCTGAGCGTGACCACGGCGGCCGGTCGGCCGCGGCCGACCGCCGGCCCGGTGGGGGCGGGCTGCTCGGTGACGGCGCCCTGCGCCCGCAGGTCGGCCACCGCGCTGCTGACCGCGGACCGCGAGAGGCCGGTCAGCCGCCCCAGGTCGGCGCGGCTCAGCGCGCCGTACTCTGCGAGGACGGCGAGCAGGGCGGTGCGTGTGCGCAGCCGCCGGGCGGACAGGGCGGCCGACTCGTGGAGGTCGCTCATACATGAACCGTACTGGCTTCCGAACGAATTCATCCGCCGGACGGAATATTTACTACATATCTCGTCCTCTTGACGGACATATTTCTCCCTCATACGGTGATACGGATCGCACAGGTCCGAACGCCACGGAGCTCCAACGCCCGTCACGTCCGCACGGGAGAGGAAGCACGTCCGATGACCAAGAGGTCCCGACCGGCAACGCCGCATCTCTTCCGCTGGCGCGTGGAAATCCCCCACCAGTCCGGTGACACCGGGCCGGACGGCACGCCCGACTCCGGTGTCCACCTCTTCATCGTCGACGCCTCCGCGGCCGACCACGCGGTGGAGCAGGCACTCGCCCGGGCGGAGTCCGAGGACGCCCGCCGGCACCGCCGGCACACCCCGCTCGCGGTGGACCTGCACCGGGTCTCCGTGGTCAAGCTCTGCCACGTGGCCTGAGCGTGCTCAGGCCACGCCGCGCGGCCCGAGCCGCGCGGCACCGGCCGCACCGGGCTCCACCAGCGCGTACGCCAGCAGCAGGCCGAGCGGCGGCACCGCGCACAGCGACGCCAGCACCCCCTGCGGCCCGTGCGCCTGGGCGACCGCCCCCAGCAGCGGGCCGGCCAGCCCGCCGGCACTGACCCCGAGCCCCAGCGTGACCCCGGCGGCGGTGCCGGGCCGTCCGGGCAGGTAGTCCTGGCCCAGCTTCACCATGACCGCGAACGGCACGTTGAGCGCCGCCCCGGTCAGCACCGCGAACAGCAGCGGAACGACACCGCCCGGCGCCAGGCAGAGACCCGCCAGTGCGGGCAGCACGAGCGCGGTGCCCAGCCGCACCGCGGCGACCGTGCCGATCCGGTCCGCGATCCGGCCGCCGAGCAGCGTCCCGGCGACACCGCCGCCGAGGAAGCCGGCCAGCGCCGCCCCGGCCAGCGTGTGCGAGGCGTGCAGGTCGCGCAGCCAGTGCAGCTCCAGGAAGGTGCTGACACCGAAGAACACCACCGAGCGCGCCACCTCGACGCCGGTCAGCACCAGGAACGGCGGCCAGCGGTCGGGCCCGGCGGGGACGGCCGGCCCCACGGGCGCCGCGGTCCGCTGCCGCTGCCGGTGGCGCAGCAGCACCCAGCCGGTGAGCAGCGCCGGCGGCACGAACAGCACCGTGGAGCGGACGCCCCAGGCCGCGAGCACCGGCGTGGCCAGGACCGGCGCGAGGAAGAAGCCGACACTGCCGCCGGCCGCGAAGACGCTCGTCGCCGTGGTGCTGCCGCCCGCCGCCTCCCGCGCGGACCGCCCGGCCGCCGGGTGGAACATCGCCACGCCCAGCCCGGAGAGCAGCACCAGCAGCCAGACCGCGGCGTACGAGTCGACCAGCCCGGCCGCACCGAGGCCGACCCCGGCCAGGGCGACGCCGACCGCGGCCGTCCCGCCGAGCCGCCAGCGGTCCACGGCCAGCCCGACGAAGGGCTGCGGCACCGCGCTGCCGACGGTGGCCGCCATCGCCAACCCGCCCACGGCGACGTAGTCGTAGCCGCGGTCCAGCGCGAAGTACGGCACCACCGCGGGGACGAGTCCCTGGTAGAAGTCGTCGACCGCGTGCGCGGCCCCCCACAGTCGCATCCTCCGCCAGGTCGCGCCCCCGGTTGCCGGCTCCGGGCCGGGCGGGCCGTGCGGCGTGCTGCCGCTCCTCCGGTGCGCGGTGTCGTCCAGGGCCATCTCCGCCTCCTTCATCTCCGCCTCCTCACAGATCGGTTGGCGGTGACCAGCCTGGACCGCGGCGGCAGGTGCGGGCTTCCGATACTCTGCCGATCCATGTCGACAACCCGCCAGGAGCTGACCGGACCCACCCGGCAGCCGCTGGCCCACCGCGAGCGGATCGACTGGCACTTCCACACCGTGAACCAGCTGATCTGCCCGGGGCGCGGCGTGCTGGAGGTGTCCACGCCGCAGGGCAGTTGGGCGGTGCCCGCACACCGCGGGGTGTGGCTGCCGGCCGGTGTGGCGCACGCCCACCGGGCGCACGGGCCCAGCGAGTTGCGCAGCCTCAGCTTTCCCGCCGAGGTGAATCCGCTGGCGCTCGACCGGCCGACGGTGCTGGCGGTGAGCCGGCTGCTGTGGGAGGTGGTCGAGGTGCTGAGCGGACCGGAGCCGCCGCAGGGCGAGCAGGCCCGCGCGCTGGAGCAGGTGGCCCTGGACCAGCTGCGCCGGGCACCGGCCCTCGGCCTGGAGCTGCCCACGCCGGCCGACCCCCGGCTGAGGGACCTCGCCGACCTGCTCGCCGCGGACCCGGCCGACGACCGGACGCTCGCCCGACTCGGCGCCGCGGTGGGCGCCTCGGAGCGCACCCTGAGCCGGCTCTTCCGCCGGGAGACCGGCATGAGTTTCCCCCAGTGGCGCGCGCAGCTGCGGCTGCACCACGCGCTGACCCTGCTGGCGGCGGGCCGCTCGGTGACCTCCGTCGCGGCGGCCTGTGGCTGGTCCTCGCCGAGCGCCTTCGTCGAGGCCTTCCGACGGGCCTTCGGCACCACCCCCGGCCGCCACCAGCGCGAGGGCGGCCCCCTGCACTGAGGCCGACCGCCGCTCCTCGCGGCCTGTGCGAACGTCGAATCGAACGTGCGGTATCGGCGTGATCCTGCCGCTCGTCGACGACGCCCGGGCCCGACTCGTCGCGCTGCTCCCGCAGGCCGCCGTCCGGGGCACCCGGCACCTGGTCGACGCGTTGACCGGGTGACCCGGGGGCCGCGCCTGTGCTCAGGCCGAGTCGTCCTCTCTCTCACTGCGGCTGCCGGCCCGTGCGGCGGCGAGGAAGACGGCGAGGGCGAGGACGGGGCAGGCGAGGCCGAGGCCCAGCAGGACGTAACGCGAGGTGATCTCCTCCTTCTGGTCAGGAACCCCTTCGGCAGGAAGATCCGTCACCCTGACGGCCGAGCGGCCGGTTTCACCCGTCCGATACCCGGACTCGGTGCCGGGTTGTCGTCAGTCCTCCGCACCGCCGGTGGCCGCCTCCTCGCCGACGGCGGCGCGGATGCGGCCGAGGAGGGTGCGCAGTTGGGCGCGCTCGGCGGCGTCGAGGGTGCCGGTGGCGGCGGCGAGGGCCTCGCGGTCCAGTTCCTCGGCCTCGCGGTGCCGGCGGACGCCCTCCTCGGTGAGGGTGAGCAGGAAGGCGCGACGGTCCTCGGGGTGGCGGACCCGCTCGACCAGACCGTCGCGTTCCAGGCTGTCGACGATCGTGGTGGTGGTGCGGGGGGCGTTGCCGACCAGGTCGGCGAGGTCGCGCATGCGCAGCGGCCCGTCGGCCCGGGCGAGGACGCGAAGGGTGCGCAGCCGGGAGACGGAGGCGCCGTGCTCGCGCAGCCGACCGTCCACGAAGGCGCGGAGCCGCTGCGTGGTGGCGAAGAGTTCGTCCACCAGGAGGTCGCTGCTGCCGAAGTCGCGCTTGTCCGCCTGCCGCTGTGCCATGCCGTGTCCGTCCCCGTCCCCGGTCTTCCTGAGCATCATCATAGTGAGTATGCTCAGCTTCTATGAGCACCCGCCTGAGCCAGCGCTGTGTCGTGCCCATCATGACGGTCCTGACCACGTTCATCTGCATCGTCGACGGGGCCATCACCACCGTCGCACTGCCCAGCATCGCCCGGGAGTTCGCGCTGACCCCGGCCGCGCTCACCGGCGTCGTCGTGGTCTACCCGGTCTGCCTGGCGATGATGATCCCGGCGTCCGCCTGGCTCGTGGAGCGGCACGGCGGCCGCCGGATGCTGCTGCTCTCGCTCGGCGCGTTCACCGCCGCCTCCGCCCTGTGCGGGGCCGCCCCGAACCTGGCCTCACTGGTCGCCGCCCGCGCCCTGCAGGGCCTGGCCGCCGGACTGCTGATGCCGACCTCGCAGGCACTGCTGTTCCGCACCTTCACCCAGGCCGAACAGGTCCGCCTCGCCCGGCTGCTGGTCATCCCCCAGCAGATCGCGCCGGCCCTCGCCCCGCTGCTCGGCGGCCTGCTGGTCACCGGCATCTCCTGGCGCTGGGTGTTCTGGGTGAACGTGCCGGTCGGCGCCGCCGCGGTGCTCTTCGGCCTGCTGTTCCTCGCCGAGCACCGCGACCACGCCGCCGGACGGCTCGACCTGCCCGGCCTGCTGCTGAGCGCGGCCGGCACCGCCACCCTGATGTACGGGATCTGCACCGGGCCCGACATGGGCTGGGGCCGGCCGCAGGTGCTCGGCGCGCTGGCGGCCGGCGCGGCCCTGCTGGCAGTGGCCGTCACCGTCGAACTCCGGGTCGCCGAGCCGGTCCTGCGGCTGCGGCTGTTCCGCGACCGGCTGTTCCGCGACACCAACCTGATCTGCCTGGTCGGCTACGTGCCCATCATGGGCGCGATGTTCCTCGGCCCGATCTACATCCAGGAGGCCCGCGGCGGCAGCCCGCTGAACAGCGGCAGCACCACCTTCACCGAGGCCTTCGGCGTGCTGCTCACCATGCAGCTGGTCGGCGCGGTCTACGCCCGGATCGGTCCGCGGGTGATCATCGGCACCGGGATGCTGGGCGTGGCGGGCGTGCTGCTGCTGTTCGCCGCCGCGGACGCGCACACCGGCCTGTGGGCCCTCCGCGGCTACATGTTCCTGCTCGGCCTGGCGATGGGCGGGGTGTTCGTGCCCACCACCATCGCCTCGTTCACCACCGTCGCCAGGGCGGACGTCGCCCACGCGGCGACCCTCAACACCGTCGTGCGGCAGACCGGCAACGCACTCGCCCCCGCCGTGGTGACCACCGTGCTGGTGCTCGGCGCGGGCGGCCCCGAGCAGGCCCATCCGCCGCTGGCGGCCTACCGGTCGGCCTACCTGGTACTGGCGGCGATCGCGGTGGCGACCGGCCTGTTCGCCTTCACCGTGCCGGACACCGCGGCCCGCCGGGCGGCCGCCGCCACGCCGCGGACGGGAGGCACGCCGGCCCGCGCCCGCGAGAAGGCGACCCGCCACTGACGGCCGGTCGGTTCCTCGGCGGTCCGTCAGTAGCCGCCGAGGAAGCGGTCCAGCACCCGTACTCCGAAGGCCAGTCCGGCGACCGGCACCCGCTCGTCGACGCCGTGGAACATCACCGGGTAGTCCAGCTCCGGGGCGAGCAGCAGCGGCGCGAAGCCGTAGCAGGTGATGCCCAGCCGGTTGAAGGTCTTGGCGTCGGTGCCGCCGGACATCAGGTACGGGACGGGGTGCCCGGCCGGGTCCTCGGCGCGCAGCGCGTCCGCCATCGCGGTGAAGGCCGGGCCGGAGTGGTCCGCCGCGACGGCATCCTCCAGGTTGACGAACTCCCGTGCCACGCCCGGCCCGAGGAGCCGCTCCACGGTCTCCAGGTACTCCTCGCGGGTGCCGGGCAGGAACCGGCCGTCCACCTGGGCGTGCGCGCTGCCGGGCACCACGTTGACCTTCTGTCCGGCCTGCAGCACCGTCGGCACGGCCGAGTTGCGCACGGTGTGGGCGAACAGCGCGCCGGCCCGGCCGAGTCGGGCCGCCTCGGACTCCAGCCGCTCCCGGTCGATCCGGGTGCCGAGGATGCCATCCAGCGCGGTGATCAGCGCCTCCACCGGCGGGGTCAGCCGGGTCGGCCACCGGTGCGCGGCGAGCCGGGAGAGCGCGTGCACCAGGGTGGCGACGGCGTTGTCCGCGCCGGCCCGCGAGCCGTGCCCGGCGGTGCCGGTGGCGGTCAGCCGCATCCAGGCGGTGCAGCGTTCGCCGACCGCCACCGGGTAGATCCTGCGGTCCCCGGTCGATACTCCCGCCGGCACCGAGTAGCCGCCGGACTCGCCGATCGCCTCGGTGCAGCCGTCGAACCGGTCCCGGTGGTGCGCGGCGACGAAGCGGGCGCCGAACTCGCCGGTGGACTCCTCGTCGGCGAGGAAGGCGAGCACCAGGTCGCGGCGGGGGCGCCGACCGGTCCGGGCCCACTCGCGGACCAGCGCCAGCGTCATCGCCAGGCTGCCCTTCATGTCCACCGCGCCGCGGCCCCACAGACAGCCCTCGGCGAACTCCCCGGCGAGCGGGTGGTACCGCCAGTCGGCGGCGTCGAAGGGCACGGTGTCCAGGTGGCCGTGGACGAGCAGCGGCGGCAGCCCGGGGTCGCTGCCGGCCACCCGGGCCAGCACGTTGGCGCGGCGCGGCGCCGACTCGGTGAGCAGCGGGTCCGCCCCTGCGTCGGCGAGCCGCTCGGCGACGTACTCGGCGGCCTCGCGCTCGCCGGGCCCGCCGCCGTCGCCCGGGTTGACGGTGTCGATGCGCAGCAGGTCGCGGCAGAGGACGGCCACGTCGGTGTCGAGTGCCTGCGGGGTCACGGTCACGGGTTCCCTCTCACGAACGTTCAGCCGTAGTGCTGTTCGGCGGCGGCCCGGGCGACCACGGTGCAGACCTTGAAGGTGCGGGCGGCCCGGGTGGCGCCGGGCGCGGTGTAGCCGACGGTGCACGGGCCGAGCAGCTCGACGGTGGGGACGGCTGCCACCGCCTCGGCCTGGTGGCTGGCGTGGAAGTCGATCTCGAAGCGGTGCGGGCCGGTGACCGGCTCCGGGCGGCCGAGCAGGGCGTGGTCGCGCATGGCGAGTTCGGCCCGGTCGCGGATCAGGGCGGCGCTGCGCTCCGGCGGCAGGCAGATCGCGGCGTACCGGCTGACGCACTCCTTGACGGCGGCGGTGCGGGCCTCGGGCGCCCACCCGGCGGCCGCCTCGCAGGTGCGGTCGTCGCCGGTGACCAGGATGACCGGGACGCCGTGCTCGGCTGCGGTCAGCGCGTTCATCCGGCCCTCGTCGGCGTCGCTGCCGTCGATCCGGAAGCCGGTGAGGCCGGAGCCCAGGTAGGTGTGGGCGAGTACGCCCCTCGCGCCGGCACCGGTGTGGTAGCCGAGGAAGACCACCGCGTCGGCGTCCTGGACGCCCTGCATCATGCCGAGCGGCTTGTGCCGTCCGACCAGCAGCCGGGCGCGGGGGTCGAGTTCCTCCAGGAGGACGTTGCGCTGGCTGTCGTGCGCCTCGTTGACCAGCACCTCCTCGGCGCCGCCGGCGAACAGGCCGGCCACGCAGGCGTTGACGTCCCCGGTGAGCAGCCGGCGCATCCGCTGCCAGGCGGGGGCGCCGGGCTCGACGTCCTCCGGCCAGGTGGTGCCGGTGGCGCCCTCCATGTCGGCGGAGATCAGGACGCGCACCGGGCCTCCTCCGCGGTCGACGCACCGGCACCGGGCCGCGGCGCGAGCGGGGGTTCGAGCAACCTGAGGACGCCGTCGCCGAGTTCGGCCTCGGTGCCGAGCGGGACGGTGAGCTGCAGCGGGCCGTGCCCGGCGGGCAGGCCGGCCGCGACCGGCACGCCGAGGCCGCCCAGCCGGTCGGCGAGCACCGCGCGGACCTCCTCCTCCGGCCCGCAGTCGGTGAAGTCGCCGAGCACGATGCCCGCCGCCCGGCCGAGCACGCCCGCGCGCACCAGCTGGGTGAGGATGCGGTCCAGCCGGTACGGCTCCTCGCCGGTCTCCTCCAGGAGCAGCAGGCAGCCGTCCGGCGGTAGGGCGGTGGGGGTGCCGACGGAGGCGGCGAGCAGGCTGGCGTTGCCGCCGGAGAGCCGGCCGCGGGCGGTGCCGGGGGCCAGCACCTCGCCGGTGAGCGGCAGTTCGGTCACCTGCTCGGGGTGGAAGAGCACGGTGCGCAGGTGCTCGGCGCTCTCCGGGCTGTCCACCAGGGCGCCGGTGGCGGGCATCGGGGCGTGCAGGGTGCTGGTGCCGAGCCGGACGGCGAAGGCCTCGTGCAGGGCGGTGATGTCGCTGGAGCCGATCAGCAGCGCGGGTGCGGCCGCCGTGTCGATCGCCTTCCAGTCGACCAGGTCGACCATGCGCTGGGTGCCGTAGCCGCCGCGGGCGCAGAACACGGCGCGCACGCCGGGGTCGGCGCAGGCCTCGGTGAGGTCGGCGGCGCGGTCCTCGTCGCGGCCGGCCAGGTGGCCGAGGTGGCTGTCGCGGACGTGCGGCAGCACGGTCACCTCCAGGCCCCAGGAGGCCAACAGAGCGGTGCCGCGGTCGAGCAGGGCCGGGTCGGGCGGGCCGGCGGGGGCCGCCACGGCGACCCGGTCGCCCGGGCGCAGGGCCTGCGGCACCGTTCGGGGGCGGGAGGGGGTCGGCATGCGGGCCTCATCTCAGCTTCGGGTCGTAGGCGTCCCGGACGGCGTCGCCGAGCAGGATGAAGCTCAGCACGGTCGCCGACAGGAACAGCGCGGGGAAGGCGAGCAGGTGTGGGAAGTCGAGGACGTACGCCTGGGCCGCGTTGAGCTGCAGACCCCAGGAGACCGCAGGGTACTGCAGTCCGACGCCGAGGAAGTCGAGCGTGGCCTCGCCGGAGATGACGTTTCCGACGTTCAGCATGGCGACCACGATCACCGGGGTGATCGCGTTGGGCAGCAGGTGCCGGGTCATCAGCCGCAGCGGGCCGGCGCCGGTCGAGCGGGCGGCGTGCACGTAGTCGGCGTCCTTGAGGCCGATGACCTGGGCCCGCATCACCCGGGTCATGGTCGTCCAGCCGAGCGCGACGAGGACGAGGGTCATCGCGCCGAGGCCGTGGTCGGGGAAGGCGACCAGGACGACGGTGGCGCCGAGCACGAACGGCAGGCCGAAGAAGACGTCGGTGAGCCCGGAGAGCAGGGTGTCGACCCAGCCGCCGAGGAAGCCGGCCAGCAGGCCGAGGACGACGGAGAGCAGCAGTGCGCCGGCGGTCACCGCGAGGCCGATGACCAGCGAGGGGCGGCTGCCGCGGACGACCTGGCCGAGGTAGTCGCAGCCCTGCAGGTCGAAACCGAAGGGGTGGTGCAGGCTGGGGCCGACCCGGGAGTCGGCGAGTTCGCAGCGGCCGTTGTCGTCGGTGAGCAGTGCGACGAACGGCTCCGGCAGGGCCGCCATCAGCGCCATCAGCAGCAGCACGCCGGTGCAGGCGAGCACCAGCGGTCGGGACCGCAGGTCGCGCCAGGCGCCGGCGGAGGGGGACTCGCCGCGGCCGGGGCGCCGCTTCGGGGGCAGCGACAGGTCCCGGACGGGGGCGGGCGGCGCGGGGGCGGGAGCGGGCGGCGGCGCGGGGGCGGGCGGGCTACCGGTCATGGCGGATCCTCGGGTCGAGCAGGCCGTACAGGACGTCGACGACCAGGTTGGCCAGGCAGTAGACCAGCACCAGCGCCGTGGTGATGCCGACGACCGTCGGCCCTTCGCGCAACTGGATGGCCTGGAAGACCTGTTGGCCGATGCCGGGCAGGTTGAAGACGTACTCGGTGACGACGGCGCCGGCCATCAGCGAGCCGAGTTCGATGCCGAGGAAGGTCACCACCGGGATCAGCGAGTTGCGCAGGGTGTGCCGGACGATCACCCGCCACCGGGGCAGGCCCTTGGCTCCGGCGGTGCGCACGTAGTCCGCGCGCAGGTTCTCCAGCAGCGAGGCGCGGGTGAGCCGGGCGACGTAGGCGACGCCGAAGGAGGCGAGGACGAGGCCGGGCAGCAGGTACGCGGTCGGCCAGCCGTCCTCGGCACCGGCCACCGGGAACCAGCCGAGCTTGACGCCGAGCAGGAGTTGGGCGAGGTAGCCGACGATGTACACCGGCACCGCAATGACCAGGGTGGTGCCGGCGAGGACGGCGCTGTCCGCCCAGCGGCCCTTGCGCAGCGCCGCCCAGACGCCGAGCGCGATGCCGAGCACGGTCTCCAGGAACCAGGCGGTGAGGCCGAGCCGCAGGGTGACCTGCCAGCGGCCGGCCAGGGTGTCGGCGACCGGTTCGCCGGCGAAGGTCCGGCCGAGGTCGCCGGTCAGCAGGCCGCCGAGGTACTTGGCGTACTGCACCACCAGCGGGTCGTCGAGGTGGTAGCGGCGGTGCAGTTCGGCGAGGACGGCGGGCGGCACCGGCCGGTCGCCGGCCAGGCCCTGGATCGGGTCGCCGGGCAGTACGAAGACCATGGTGTGGATGAGGAAGGTGGTCGCCAGCAGTACCGGAACGGCGTACAGCAGGCGGCGGGCGATGTAGCGGCCCATCGGCGGGCGCCCCCGGTTCGTGTGGTCGCGACGGTGGTCGGGTCAGTGCCGCACGGTCACCTTCTCCAGGTGGAGGCCGGCGACGTACGGGTCGACGAGGACGGTGCCGATCCGGCTGCTCCAGGCGGTCTGGTCCTGCCAGTTCCAGAGCGGGATCAGCGGCAGGGCCTTGAGTGCGATGGACTCGGCCTGGTGGTAGTGGGCCTCGGACTCGGCCGAGGTCGGTGCGGCGTTGCCGAGGGCGAGCGCCCGGTCGAAGGCCGGGTCGGACCAGCCGGAGCGGTTGTTCGGGCCGAGCAGCCCGGACAGGTAGTTCTGGACGCTCGGGTAGTCGACCACCCAGTTCTGCCGGTACGGGCCGGTCGCCTTGCGGCCGTTGAGGATCGGGCCGAGGTCGGCGCCGGACATCTTGCGGAAGGCGATGTCCCGGATGCCGAGGTTCTGCTTGAGCTCGTTCGCCACCGCCGTCATCCACTGCTCGTACGTGGGGTCGGAGTTGGCGAAGTACAGCTCCAGGGTGCCGGTGAAGCCGCCGGCCCGGCCGAACAGTTCCCTGGCGCGGTCCGGCCGGTAGTCGCAGGTCTCGCCGCAGGCGCCGGCGCGGTGGCCGGGGATCATCGCGGCGACCAGCGAGTCGGCGGGCGCGAACACCTCGTTGAAGATGGCCCGGGTGATGCCCCGGCGGTCGATCGCCATCGAAATGGCCTGCCGCAGCTCGGGCTTGGCGTAGCGCTCGTCCCAGAGCGGCAGGCCGAGGTAGTCCATGGTGCCGCTGGGCCGCACCGAGTACCGCCGACCGAAGGTGCGTTTGGCCTCGTAGGCCCGGGCGGGCGGCACGCTCGCCATGAAGTCGACGTGTCCGGCGCGCAGTTCGGTGAAGGCGGTGTCCTTGCTGGTGAAGATCCGGAAGTGCACGGCGTCGGCCTTCGGCGGGCGCGGTCCGGTGTAGCCCGTCGCGCGGCGCAGGTCGATCCGCTGCTGGTGCCGCCAGTCGCCGTCCATCGCGAACGGGCCGTTGCCGACCGGGTGCAGGTCGTACCCGGCCGGGTCGGCGAAGGCCGCCTTCGGTAGCGGCGCGAACGCCGGGAAGGCCAGCAGCATCGGGAACTGGCTGAACGGGGCGCCCAGCGTGACCTTCAGCGTGCGGTCGTCGACCACCTCCAGCCCGGAGAGCCGGTCCGTGGCGGGCGCGGCACCGTCCGCCGGGTTGAGCGCGGCGTAGCCGTCGATCTGGCTGAAGTACCCGTTGGCCTCCCAGCCGTTGGGGCCGTACGCGGCGGCGTTCCACGCGTCGGCGTAGCTGGCGGCGGTGACCGGCTCGCCGTTGTGGAAGCGGGCGCCGGACGGGAAGCGCAGTGTCCAGACCCGCTGGTCGTCGGTGCTGATCGACTCGGCGGCGAGCGGCACGGCGTGGCCGTCGGACGGGTCCAGGGCGAGCGGGGTGTCGAACAGGCCCTCCAGCACCTGCAGGGCGTAACTGCTGGTCGTCCGGCCAGGGGTGAGGTGGTCGGGCTCGGTGAGGGCGACGGTGAACGCGCCGCCGGGCACGTCCGGGACGGGCCCGAGGTCCTCGTCGGCGCGGCGGACGCAGCCGGCGGCCGCCGCGAGCAGCGCCAGGGCGAGGAGCACGGCGGGCAGCCGGCCGGCGCGGGCCGTCAGCACCTGGCCCCCATCAGACAGGCGGTCTCCCAGTCGCGGCTTCCGGCGGCGGTCGGCGGCACGCTGCGGACGGCGGCCCGGCCCTCCCCGGCCAGCCGGACGGCGAAGGCGTCGATCACCGAACGGGGGCTGCTGCCGGCGAAGTTGTTGACCAGGACGGCGAAGGCGAGGGTGCGCCCGTCGGCCCGCTCGGCGTAGCCCGCCAGGGCGTCGACGCCGGTCATCGAGCCGGTCTTGGCGTGCACCCGGCCCTCGGCGGCGGTGCCGCGCATCCGGTTGGTGAGGGTGCCGCCGACCGCCCGCCGGGCGTCCCCGGCCACTGGCAGTGCCCGGTACCAGACGGTGAACCAGGGCCGGGTCCGGGCGAAGCGGAACAGCGCGGTGAGCCGGCGGGCGGTCAGCAGGTTGTGCCGGGACAGCCCGGAGCCGTCCACCTGCCGGGCCTCGGTGGGCTCCAGGCCGGCCCGGTGCAGGAAGCCGCGGACCTGGTCGATGCCAGCGGCCCAGCTGCCGCTGCCGGCCCGGACCCGGCCGATCTCCTTGACCAGGGTCTCGGCGATGCCGTTGTTGCTGAGCTTCAGGAAGGGCGCCATCAGGGCCGACAGCGGCGCCGAGTCGTGGCCGGCGAGCACCTGCGCACCGGCGGGCGCGCGGCCGGGGGCGGGCGCGCCGTGCACGGTGACGCCGTGCCGGGCCAGGGCGGCGGCGAAGACCTGGGCGGCCACCAGGGCCGGGGAGTCCACCGCGATCCACTCCTCGCTCGGGCCGCCGTCGGCGGGCACGCTGCCGGAGAGCAGGAGTTCGTTACCGCCGGGCCTGCGGTCGACGACGGCCGTCCGGGCGCTGCCCGCCGCACCGGTGGTCACCTGCCCGGTGAAGCGGACCGGCGCCTCGGCCGGGACGACCCGGACCCCGGCGGGCCGCCCCGGTGCCTCGCCGGGGGTGAGGGCGACCCGGACGGTGCCCGGGTCGTAGTCGGTGTCGGTGGTGAGCGTCAGCGCGGAGATCTGCGGGCTGTAGTAGGCGGCCTGGTCGTCCCAGGACCAGCTGGGGCCGAGCGGTACGCCGTCCCAGCGGCTCGCGTCGGCGAGCAGCGCGCCGCCGACCTCGGTCACCCCGACTGCGGCGACCCGGGCGGCCAGCGCGTCCAGGTCGGCCGGCAGCAGCGTCGGGTCGCCGCCGCCGCGCAGCACCAGGTCGCCGTCGATCCGGCCGCCGGGGCGCGGGCCGGCGGCGAGCACCTCGGTGGTGAAGCGGTGGTCCGGGCCGAGCAGGTCGAGGGCGGCCGCCGCCGTCACCGTCTTCTGCGTGGAGGCGGGCAGCAGCAGCGCCCCGGGCGAACGCTCGTACAGCACCTCGCCGCTGGCCGCGTCGGTGACCAGCGCGGACACCTGGGCGCCGGTGAGCGCCGGGTCGGCCAGCAGCGCGTCCAGGTCGGAGCCGAGGCTCCGGGCGGCGGCGGTGGTCCGCGTCCCGCTGCCGGGTGCGGCCCCCGCGGGCAGCAGCGCGGCGAGCACGACGGCGAGCGGCACCGACAGCAGCCGGGCCGGAAGGGTGAGCACGGTGTTGCCTCCCGAGGAGTGGAGCCGGGCACCACCTTCTCCCCGACCGGGCGTCAGAAGTGGCCGATGGCGCCGCCGTCGGCGACAATTCACCCCGCAATTCCCCCGTGCGGAGGACGCCAGCGGTGTGGCGCGTGACGGCACCGGACGCGGGCGGCGAGAGTGGCGCCACCTTCGCCCCCCGGGAGCCGCCATGCCTCTGCGTCCGTCCCGCCGGCTCTTCCTCGGCGGCTGCGGTGCGCTGGCCCTGACGGCCGCCGGGTGGCCGGCCCGGGCCGCGGGGTCGTCCCGGCGGCAGCTGCGGGGAGTCTGGATCGCCTCGGTCGACCACATCGACTGGCCGCCCGCCCCGGGCCTGCCGGAGGACCGGCTGCGCGCCGCCTTCACCGAGCTGCTGGACGCGGCCGAACTGCTCGGCGTCAACGCGGTGTTCGTGCAGGTGCGGCCGACCGCGGACGCCTTCTGGCCCTCGCCCTACGAGCCCTGGTCGCAGTGGCTCACCGGCACCCAGGGACGCGACCCCGGCTGGGACCCGCTGCACGTCCTGGTCGCGGCCGCGCACGCCCGCGGCATCGCCTTCCACGCCTGGTTCAACCCGTACCGCGTCGCCCAGCACGACGACCCGGCCCGGCTCGTACCGCACCACCCGGCGCGCCGCCACCCGGAGTGGACCCTCGCCTACGGCGGCCGGCTCTACTACGACCCGGGCGTCCCCGCGGCCCGCGCCTTCGTCGAGCAGGCGATCCTGGACGCGGTGGCCCGCTACGACCTCGACGGCGTCCACCTCGACGACTACTTCTACCCCTACCCGGCCGGCGGCCTGCCCTTCCCCGACGACGCGTCCTTCGCCGCGTACGGCGGCACCTTCACCGACCGGGCCGCCTGGCGCAGACACAACGTCGACCTGCTGGTCCGCGAACTCCGGGACCTGGTCCGGGCGGTACGGCCCGAGGCGGCGTTCGGCATCAGCCCGTTCGGGGTCTGGCGCAACGCCGCGACGGACCCGCGGGGCTCGGCCACCGCCGCGTTCCAGTCCTACGACGGGCTGTACGCCGACTCGCTCGGCTGGGTACGGGACGGCCTCCTCGACTACGTCGCCCCGCAGCTGTACTGGCACCTCGGCCACCCGCAGGCCGACTACGCCGCCCTCGCCCGCTGGTGGGCCGAGCGCACGGCCGGCCACGACACCCTGCTCTGGATCGGCCAGGCCGCCTACCGCGCCGGCGCCCCCGGCGAGGCCGCCGCCTGGCAGGACCCGGCCGAGCTCTCCCGCCACCTCGACCTCGACGCCGGGCTGCCGCAGATCGGCGGCCACGTCCTCTTCAGCGCCCGCAACCTCCGCACGGACCCGATCGGCACCGTCGCCCGCCTCGCCGCCGACCACTGGCGCCGCCCCGCGCTCCCGCCGCTGCTGCCCCGGCTCGCCCGCGGCACTCCCCCGGCCGCCCCGGCGCTGGCCGCCGCGGACGGCACCCTGCGCATCGCCCCCGGCGGCCCGCCGCCCTTCCGCTACGTCCTCTACCGACTGCCGCAGGGGCCCGGCGGTGGGCCACAGCCCAGCACGGACACCCTGGCGGCCTGCCTGCCCTCGGCCGACTGCGCCCGGCCGCTGCCCCTCCCCGCCGGCCGGTACACGGCCACCGCCCTGGACCGCGCGGGCCGCGAGAGCCGCCCCGCCGCGCCGGTCGAGGTGTAGGGCTGCTCCGATGAGCGCGCGGGTGAGGCACTGGGGGCGGGGGAAGTGCGCGATTCCAAGCTCTCTCCGGAGGCGATCGCCGAGGTGACCACCCTGCTCGCACCGGGCGACGCCCGACGCTGACCGCCAAGGCGCCGCGGGGACGGTTCGGGACCGGTAGCGAGGCGCACTGCGGCCGGGCCGTCTTGCGCCGCGCGCGCTCTTCCACAACCCGTGGCGCCATCCTAGCGTTGCGTCATGAGCAGAGTGCGGGTGGACCGTTCGAATCCCGACGTGGTCGACGTGGTGCTTCGCGAGGGAGTCGGGCCGCTCGGGTACGCCGTCAAGCGTTGGCCCGGGGAAGTGTTCGGGTCGCTCGTGGCCGGCGCCGTCTACGGCGCCCCGGTCTGTGCAGTCATGGCGTTGATCTTCAGTCCGGGGCCCGGCCCGATCTGGGCTCTGGTCGGGATCGCCGCCGTGCTGGGACTGGTCGTCAACACGTTCGTGATCCTGTACGGGGCCTTCCGGGACGTGAACCGGTTGCGGTTCTCCCCCGCCGCCGCCCCGGACACCATGACCGTCGTCCGGGGCTCCCGCACGGACCGGCCGAGACCGCTCACCGACGTACAGCAGATCTGGATCGACCACTCCGTCATGGAGTCGTACGAGAGGGACCGGAAGCCCGTCTCCGCCAAGATCACCCTGTACGTGCTGCTGAAGAACGGCCACCGGATCCGGCCCACCTCGCTGCCCCAGTGGACGACCGACACCACGGCCCTGTGCCAGGAGCTGCAACAGATACTCGCCCCCGCCGCCGTCCAGGTGGACCTGGTCGTCCGACGCCGGGTGCAGTACCCGTCGATGGGCGGTCACGGCGGCTCGACCGGCGGCGGAGGCTGACGAGATCCGGCTGGTCGGCTCTGTCCACGGGAGCCCAATGCCAGTGGCGTGACCGCGCACCTCCTGGCTCCTGCCCCCGCCCGCGCGGGGAGGCTTGACGCGGCTCGTACGGGGCGGTTCCCAGGATCCGGTGACCGGATGGCGCTGGAGAACAACCGGCCCTGGACCGAGGACGAGCCGCGGGTCGGGACCGAGGCGGTGCGGGCGGGAATCCGGCGGGGACCAGCTCGATCCGGTCCAGGTGCTGCTGCCGATGGAAGGCATGCGGGCCTGGAGGACCTCTCAGTCAGTGTCGGTCCAGTCGTCACGCAGTCCGTCAGGCCTCCCCTGGCCGACTGGCAGTCAGCTGACCCACCCGCGCCTGAGCGACTCCGTCGTCCAGGATGTCCAGGAGCTCGCGGGCGATGCTGGACTTGCCCGAGCTGGACGTTCCGTTGAGGAAGATGATCCGACCGGATGCCATGTCGACGTGATCACACCCGGGTCGTCACGGCCTTCGGCCTGGCCTCCGTCGGCGGTGGCCGGGCCGGGCGGGCACGGCCGACGTACGGTGGAGCGGTGAGTGCCGCGAACCCCCGGCCCTCGCCGCAGGCGTTCGAGGTGCCCCGGCGGGCGGTGCTGCTCGGCCTGGCGGGGGTGCTGCTGGCCGCCTGCACCAGCCGGACGGGCGCGGCCTCCGGCTCCGCCTCCCCGACCGCGCCTTCCTCGCCTGCGGCCCCTTCCGCTGGTTCCTCGGCGGTGCTCCCGGCCACCACGCCCTGGCGGCCTGGTCCCGGCGAGATCGACCCGGACGTGAAGCTGCGGGCGACCCAGCTGGTCGAGGCGCTCGGTGCCTGGCCCGAGGGCGGGCAGGGCCGGGCTGCCGCCCGCGAACGGGTCCGCGCACTCGGCCTCGACCCGTCGCTCGCCGAGCAGGCCGGACCACTGCTCGGAACCGCCCCACAGGCCGTCCTGCAGGTGGTGAACGCCCAGTGGGGCGGCCACCTCACCGACTCCGCGAGCGTCATGGTCCCCTGCCGTCAGTGGACGCCGGACGGCGCCGGCGGGACCACCGTCGACGTACGGCTCGTCCGGGCGCAGCCGCGCTGGAACGTCACCGCCCTGCACCCGGCGCAGCCGGCCCCGCGTGCCGCCACGCTCTCCGACGCGGCGCAGCGGGTGCTGGCCGAGTCGCGGATCCAGCTGCCGCCGGCCGCGGTCGCCGACGTCCGCGGCGGCGGGGTGCACGAGAGCGTCCTCGCCTCGATGCTGATGCTGGCCGCGCAGCACACCTTCGCGGTGACGGTGCTCCGCTCGGGCCACCCCATCGACGTCTTCGGCACCTCCCGGCCGAGCGACCACCCGCCGGGCCGCGCCTTCGACGTCTGGCAGATCGACGGCCACGCTGTGGTCGACCCCGCCACCCCGCACGACCTGGTCGACGGCTTCATGCGCGCCGCGGCGGCCACCGGCTCGTACAACGTCGGCGGCCCCCGCCAGCTCTCCGGCGGCACCACGCCCCAGCAGTTCTTCACCGACGACGCCCACCACGACCACGTGCATGTCGGCTTCCGCAGCTGACCGACCCCCGGGCGCCGCCGGCCGGTCAGCCCGGGTTGCGCCGCACGCCCGAGGACGCCCTGCGGAGCCGGTCGGCCGCCGTGTTCCTGACCCGCCGGCTGCCGCCGTGCTCGGCCAGGGCGGTGAGGAGCAGCGGCGAGTCCGACGTCTCCACGATCGTCCGCTGGAGCCAGTGGGTGCCGGCCAGGATTCCGGCGAGAGAGCCCTCGGGGTCGGTCTCGGCCCGCTTCACCAGCTGCCAGTGCTCGATCCGGGTCTGCAGGAAGTCGAACCCCGGCGCCAGGACGGCGATCACCCGCACGCGGGCGGCGAAGGCCTCGGCAGGCCCGTACGCCGGTGCCAGGCGGTCGACGTGCCACACGAGAGTGGCTTCGGCCATCGTCCGGTCCGGGTCCTGGACGACGATCCCGACGATCGCCTCCTCCGTGTCATCCGACGTGTCCTCAGAGCAGCCCGCCAGGCACTCCTGGTAGAGCCCGTAGCGGATGTGCTCGTCGTCGGCCCAGCCCTCGTCGGGCGCTGCCTTCCCGACGAGCCCGTACAGCCATCCGATGGCGCTTTCCTGCAGCATGCCGGGCCTCTCCGATCCGTTCGCGACGTCATGCTCGCACGCCCGGGCAGTCGGCACCCCGCCCGGCCGGTGTCGAGGGCCGGCCCGGCGGGGTGCCGCGGTTCAGGACAGCGGGCGGCAGAGCAGTGCGTCGGGGGTGCCGGAGGAGCCGACGCGGGTGGTGAAGGCGATGCCGGCGGCGTACTCGCCGGAGGTGCACTGGCCCTTGTAGGCGCCGTAGGCGAATTCACCGCCGGGTGCGCCGGCCGGGCGGTTGTCGCCGCGGTCGAACCAGACCGTCCGGGTGCCGGTGCCGAGCGGGCGGCGGGCCCGGGCGCAGAGGGCGGCGGAGACCCTGGCGCCGCGCACGCTGTAGCCGATCAGGAACTGGCCCTGGGCGCACTGGAGTTTGGTGTACCCGGAGGCCCAGTCGCCGCCCGCCGGGACGTTGCGCTCGTCGCGGACGGTCTCGGCCTCGCCGGTGGCGGCCCGCAGGTCGCCGTCGGTCGCGGTGTCGGTGCACAGGCCGCGGCCGCCGCTGTGGGAGAGGCCGAGGAGGCGTTCGCCGTCGGGGCAGACGGCCTTGCGGGCGCCGTTGTCCCAGTCGCCGGCGGCCCGTACCCGCAGCGACTGGACGGCGTCGGCGTGGTCGGTGGTCAGCATGTGCCAGGCGTCGGCGGCGGGCACCGGCCCGGTGCGGGTGGGTGCGGCGGTGAGGTGGTTCCAGGCGTCGGCGCGCCAGTCGGCGCCGTCCAGCACGCCGGAGCGCGCACCCGTGGCGGTGTACCGGAGCAGGGCCCAACTGTCGCCGCGGCCGGGGTCGTTCCAGCCGACCAGCGGCCAGTAGGCGAAGTCGGCGTCCAGCGCGGCCAGCCGGTCGGTGAGGTTGCCGAACCAGGTCCGCGGGGCGGCCGCGCCCTCGTCCGCGCCGATGCCGAACTCGCTGATCCACACCGGGGCGGTGAAGTGCTGTCCGCTCTCCGTGGCGACGTAGAAGGCCTGTTCGTCGAGGACCCGGTACAGCTCGTCGCGGCCGAGGTCCTGGTAGCGGGCGTCGTGGGTCTCGCCGATGCCGGTGGCGCCGCTGTGGTTCGGGCCGGTGTAGCCGTAGAAGTGGGCGGAGTAGACGAGCTTGTGGGAGGCGACCAGGGTGTGCGAGAGCGTACGGACGGGGGTGAGGGTGGGGCGGCCGTGCGGCAGGCCGTCCGCGGGGATGCCCGTCCAGTTGATGCCTTCGACGACGACCAGCAGGTCGGGGCTGCCCTCGGTGAGGATGCGGTCGCCGGCGTGCTGGGCGGCGGCGTACCAGTCGTGGCCGTCGCCGAGACCCCAGTTGGGGTCGTCGAGGATGTCGCGGCGGACCTCGTTGTACAGGTCGGCGCCGACCACCCGCTTGTTGTCGCGGTACCGCCGGGCCATGAACACCCAGTCGTCCTCCCACTGCGCCGTGGACTGGCTGCTGTTCCACCGCTCGTTGCCGTCCAGGCCGCAGCACCAGCGGGTGGTGTTGGTGTGGTTGTTGAGGATCACCGCGAAGCCGTCCGCGGTGAGTGCCCGGACGACGGCGTCGTAGACCTGCAGCGGGGTGAGTCCGCGCAGCTGCGGGTTGGCGGCGACGGCGGTGTCCGGGACGGGCGCGGTGGCGCGGATCATCTCGTTGGAGAACGGCAGCCGGATGCTGTTGAGGCCGAGGCGGTGGAAGTCGGCGAGCAGTGCGGGAAGTCGGACCCGGTCGAGCCCGATCGGGATGCCGTGGGAGTCCTGGCCGCTGTGATGGTTGGCCGGGTCGGTGATGCTGCCCGATCCGGTCCAGGAGCCCTGTGCGCCGTCCCAGTTGCCGGATCGGAGTTTGAAGCGGGCGCCGGTGGCGTCGACGATGTACCGGCCGCGGGTGGAGAGCGGGGCCGTCCACTCGGCGGCGGGGCCGGCGGCGGCCGCGCCGGAGGTGGCCGCGGTTGCTGCCGGTGGGGCCGCCGCGGCGGCGGGGGCGGCGAGCAGCGCGGCCGGTAGGGCGAGCGTCAGCGCGGTGCGGAGGAGGAGCCGGATCATCGGACCTGCCCGAGGGTCTAGAGTGTCGGATTCATGCCAACGCGGCGTCGACAGAGCCGAGTTACCCAGCGGTAGGAGCGCTGAACCACGTCCGGCCGGCCCCTGTGGCGGGGCCGGCCGGCGAGCGCTCCGCGGTCAGGCGATGACCAGCGGGTTCTCCGGGGCGAGCAGGTCGGAGATGCGTTCGGCGACGATCTGCGCGGTGTTCTCGTCCGGGGCCTCGGGGCCCCTGGTGGTGGACACGGCGATGGCGAGCCGCTCCTGCGGCAGATAGGCCTGGATGGCCGCGTAGCCGGAGAACGACGGGTTCTGCAGCACCCAGTCGTTGATCACGATCACACCCATGCCGAAGTGCTTGGCCTCGGTGTTGACCAGGCAGATGTCCGCCGGACAGGTCGCGGTCGGGCCGCCGAGGCCCACCGTGCCCGGGTCCAGCTGCTCCCGGAAGGCACGGCGGGAGAGCAACTCGCCGCTGCCGATGGCCCGGGCGGAGCGCTCCAGGTCGCAGATGTGCGTGGTGAGGACGGCCCCCGGAGCGGTCGTCCACGAGGGGTTCCAGAAGGTGGACTCCTCGTAGGTGCCGCGCGACGCGGTGAAGGCGTGCTGGACGGGCGCCTCGATCTCCGGGGTGAAGCTGTTGCGGGTGTCCCGGAGCCCGAGCGGTCCCATCACCCGCTCCTCCAGCAGCCGGTCCAGCCGGGTGCCGGTGATCCGCTCCAACGCCGCCCCGAGCAGGACGAAATTCGCGTGCGAGTAGCTCCAGTTGGTGCCCGGCTCGTACCAGAGCGGCTGCGCGGTGGAGATGCCCACCAGCTCCTCCGGCGTCCACTGGCGGAACGGGTCGGCGTCGAGCGCGGCCAGGAAGCCCGGGTCGCGGACGTAGTCGACCAGGCCGGAGGTGGAACTGCCGAGCATCCGCAGGGTGATCTCGTCGCCGTGCGGCAGCTCGGGCAGCCAGCGGGAGACGGGCTCGTCGAGGTCGACCCGGCCCTCCTCGGCGAGCTGCATCAGCACGGTGCCCATGTAGGCGATGCCCACCGACCCGGACCGGAAGTGCATACCGGGCTCGGCGGGGACGCCGGTCATCGACTCCCCCTGGGCGCCGGTGACGATCTCCCGGCCACCCTCGGTGACCTTGAACAGGACGGACTTCAGACCGAGTTCGTCCTTCACCTGGCGGACGATCCGGTCGACCTGGCGGGCCTTGCCGCGCAGCGGCTCCGCGGTGCTGACGCAGGCGTGCGCCTCATGGCCGCCGCCACCGGCGGCGACGGCCGCCCCGGCCGTGGTCTGCAGGGTGGCGGCAAGCAGTGTGGCCGCGCAGAACAGCGCGGTCTGAGTACGGGTCATACCCCACCGTGCGAGCCGACCGTCGGTATCCCGGGCACGACACCCCGACAGCTCCGCCGGACGGCCGGGCCCGCGGTCCCCCGGGAGAGTGGCCGGGCCGCGGAGCTCCCCCGCTCGTCGGGCAGGCGCTCGGCTGCGCCCTGCGGTACTCCGGAAACGGTGTCCGAAGCTCGCGCCGCCGTCCGGGCCACCCGACCGGGCGGCCCGGACGGCTACACCCCGCGGGCATCAAGGACCCGGGCTACCAGTCCTGCCACGCCGTCCGGTTCGGGCACCGGCCCGAGATGACCGAACTGCGTTCCGGGGGTGTCAGGCGCAGGCGAGGTGCCAGGAGTCGTACGTGCCGGAGATGTAGGACCCGTTGTCCTCGAGGCCTGCCCGGAAGTAGAAGCAAGCACCCTCGGCGAAGTCCTTGTTGCCGCTCGACGAAGCGGTCCAGACGTAGCCCGTGTACCCACCGGTGTAGTCGATGGTGTGCTTGGCGTCGGAGGTGCTGGGCGAGCCCAGGGTGGGCGTCGTGTACTGCACGCGGACGCCGCGGCCGTCCTTGCAGTGGTCCATGAAGTAGAAGTTGTCCCCGTAGGAGGCGAAGCCCACATCGCCGCAGCCGTCGGGGTTGGTCGACGACCAGACGCTGATTTCGGCGGCGGAGGCGTTGCCCGATATGCCGACGACCATGGCCACGGCGGCGGCGGATGCCACGGCGATGCGCTTGAACGTAAACACGTCATTCCTCTCGCGAGCACCGAGGGTCGTCGCTGGCGGACGAGTGAGGGCCCCGGCGATCATGGGCCTGCACTATGCCGGAGAGAAGATCGTCGAGCAACTCGGGCGATCACAGGCAATCTTGACGATCCACTACAACCCGGCCGGGCGACGAATCTCCCGGCGGCAGGGTCAGAAGGGCTCCTCACCGCCGTCCTCCGTCAGGCGGGTCAGGCCCGCCTGGTGCCATAGGGCTGCCGGGGTGCCGAGGCGGACGGCTTCGGTGCGGGCCAGGCGGTAGTGGAGGTGGAGCGGGGTGGTGTCGATCAGGCCGCGGACGCCCGCGGTGTGGACGGCGGTGCGGACGGCCTCCAGGGCGGTCTCGGCGGCGGTGGCCAGGGCTTCGGCGGCGACCCGGGTGAGCGTCGCCTCGGGTGCGGCGGAGTCGGCGAGGGCGGCGGCCCGGCGGACGAGGAGTCGGGCCGCCTCGATCCGGGTGAGGTGGCGGGCCAGCGGCAGTGCGACACCCTGCCAGTGGGCCAGCGGGTGGCCGAACTGTTCGCGGCGGTGGCTGAGTTCGACGGCCTCGGCGGTGGCCCCGGCGGCCAGGCCGACGAGGTGGGCGGCGTGGCGGATCCGCCGTCGGGCGCCGGCCGGCCCGGTCGGCGGGCCGCTGGGCGGTGGCAACGGCGTGCCGGCGCAGGCGGTCTCGGCGGCCGCGCCGACCGCGTCCGGGCCGAGCAGGTCGAGGGCGGCGGCGGTGTCCAGGTAGGGGCCGCGCAGGGCGGCCCGGCCGAGTTCCTCGGCGATCACGGTGGCGGCGGCGAGGCCGAGGTCGAGTCCGCCCGCCTCGGCCGGGACCTCGAAGAGGGGTGCGCCGAGTTCGAGGAGGGCCGGCCAGGAGGGGCAGCCGGGTCCGTCCTCGGCGGGCGGCTCGTGGACGCCGGGTCGGGTGCGGTCGGCGACCGCCTGGTTGAGGAGTTTCCGTACGGCCTGCCGGAGTTGGGCCTGCAGCAGGTCGTCGCCCGGGTCGAGGGCGCCGGCCCCGGCGACGACCTGGAGCATCACCTCGGAGGTGCCGGCCGAGAGGGTGAGCCCGGGCGCCTCCCGGTAGGCCGCCTCCAGACCGTCGTCGGTGTCCGTGCCCGGGAGGCCGAGCGCCGCGGCCCAGCCGGCGACGGACTGGGCGAGTTCGCTGGTGTAGTACTTGGCGGCGGCGGAGAGCGGCTCGTCCACCTCCGCGGGGTGTCCGGACCCGCCGTCCTCGGGGACGGCGACCCCGGCGGTGAGGCGGGCGGCGAAGAGGCCGGCGGCGTCCACGGCGGCGCCGTACCGGGCGACCTCCTCGGGCCGGTCGATGCCGTGTGCCAGCACCGCGCGGTACCAGCGTTCGGCTTTGAGTGCGTAGTCCAGGCCGGTGCGTTCGACGGCGAGGGCCTGGGTGAGCAGGGGCCAGCCCTGGTGCTCGGTGCCGACCAGGGCGCCGGCGGGGACGCGGACCCCGCGCAGGTCGATCCGGTGGAACTGCTCGTCGGCGAGACCGGGGATCACGCTGCGGTGCACCCCGTCGGCGGCCAGGTCGACCAGGAAGAGGCTGATCCCGTGGTAGCGGCCGTCGGCGGGGCCGGTGCGGGCGGCGCAGAGGCCGAGGTGGGTACGGTCGCTCTTGAGGCTGAACACCTTCACGCCGTCGAGTCGCCAGCCGTCGCCGTCGTCCCCGGTCTCCCGGACGGCGGTGGTGCGCAGCGCGGCGAGGTCGGAGCCGGTCTCGGGTTCGGTGTAGAGCACGCTGGCGAAGCGCTCGCCGGCGGCGATGGCGGGCAGGTGGGCGGCCTTCTGTTCGGGGGTGCCGGCCATCAGAAGGAACAGGCCGACGATCTGGACGGTGTTGACGTGCAGGGTGTCGGGGATGCCGGCCCGGACGAGTTCCTGGTAGAGGGCGGCGGCCTCGGCGCGACCGAGACCGCCGCCGCCGTACTCGACGGGCCAGTCGGGGGCGAGCAGGCCCTGGCGGCCGAGTTCGCGGTAGAGCGGCCGCTCGTCGGGGTCGGGCCCGTCGGCGGCGCGCCAGGTGTCGAAGGCGGTCTGCACGGCGGGGGTTCGCAGGCGCGCGCGGACGTCCTGGCGGAAGGCGTCGAGCCCGTCGGCGGTGGGCGGCTGGTCCATCTGGTGCTCCTCCGGGGCTCGAACTGCGCTGATGTAGAGAAGAGGGTCAGGTGGTGGGGCCGCCGCCGGCGAGCAGCCGGGCCGCCTCGTCGTCGGACATCCGCTCGATGAGGGTGAGCAGGGCGTCGTCGTCGAGGGCGGTGGCGCGGGCCCGGTCGACCAGCGCGGCGAGGTGTTCGACGGTGGGGCCGCGGAAGAACTCGGCGAGCGGCACCTCGACGCCGAAGCGGTCGCGGATCCGGGCGAGCAGCCGGGTGCTGCGCAGGCTGGTGCCGCCGAGGTCGAAGAAGCTGTCGTGCACGGAGACCGCGGGGGTGCCGAGGACTTCGGCGAACACCTCGGTGGCGAGGATCCGTTCGGTCTCGGTGCGGGGCGGGGTGGCGGGGCCGCCGCGCGGCCGGGCGGCGGGGTCCGGCTCGGGCAGGGCGCGCCGGTCGACCTTGCCGCTGGTGGTGAGGGGCAGCGCGGGCAGGGCGACGTAGTGGGCGGGGAGCATCCAGCCGGGGAGGCGTTCGGCGAGGGCGGCGCGCAGGGCGGCCGGGTCGGCGGGTTCGGCGCCGTCGGCGGGGGCGGTGTAGGCGACGAGGTGGCGTTCGCCGAGCGGGTCGGTCCATACGGCGGCGGCGGCCTGGCCGATGCCGGGGCAGGCGGCCAGCGCGGCCTCGATCTCGCCGAGTTCGATGCGCAGGCCGCGGAGTTTCACCTGCTGGTCGATCCGGCCGAGGAAGGTGATGGCGCCGCCGGGTTCGCGGCGGACGAGGTCGCCGGTGCGGTAGAGGCGGCCGCCGGGGGCGGTGCCGAACGGGTCGGCGAGGATCTTCTGAGCGGTGAGTTCGGGGGCGTTGAGGTAGCCGGGGGTCAACCCGGCGCCACCGATGACGAGTTCGCCGGGCACGCCGTACGGGACGGGCTGCAGGTGCCGGTCGAGGACGTGGGCGACGTGATTGTCCATCGGCAGGCCGATCGGCGGGCTCGCCGTCCAGTGGCCGGCGCACTCCTGGACGATCATGGTGACGGTGCATTCGGTGGGCCCGTAGCCGTTGAAGAAGCGGCGGCCGGGGTTCCAGCGGTTGACGAGTTCGCCGGGGAAGGCCTCGCCGCCGACGAAGACGATCCGCAGGGCGGGCAGCCGCTCGGGCTCCAGCAGCGCCATGACGCTCGGCGGCAGGTCGACCACGGTGACGGCCTGGCGCTCCATCAGTTCCTGCAACCGCTCGGGGTCGAGCCGTTCCTCGTCGGTGGCGAGGCAGAGCCGGGCGCCGGCGAGGAGGGCGGAGAACATTTCGAAGACGGAGACGTCGAAGGCGGTGGAGGCGAAGCCGAGCACCCGGTCGGCCGGGGTGAGGTCGAAGAGCCGGCGGACGGAGTCGGTGAAGGCGACGGCGTTGCGGTGCTCGATCGGCACGCCCTTGGGGGTGCCGGTGGTGCCGGAGGACGGCGGCGATCCGGGCCGGCGGGCTCGCGGCGTCCAGCGGCACATAGGCGGCGCCGCTGCGCAGGACGGCGAGGACGGCGGTGACGAGTTCCTCGCCGCGGGGCAGCAGGAGGGCGACCCGCTCGCCGGGCCGTGCGCCGGCGGCACGCAGCACCTCGGCCAACTCATCGGCGGCTGTGTCGAGTTCGGTGTAGCTGGTGTGACGGCCGGAGACGGTGAGAGCGACGGCGTCGGGGGTGCGGGCGGCCTGGGCGGCGAAGGCGGAGGCGAGGGTGCCGCCGGGGATCGGGCGGCGGGCGCCGTCGTAGGTGCCGCCGGTGAGTTCGAGGGTCTCCTCGGCGGAGAGCAGTGGCAGCCGGGTGGCCTCGGCGCCGGGGTCGGCGAGCAGGCCGTCGAGCAGGGTGCCGTAGTGGTCGGTCATCCGGTCGACGGTCTCCGGGTCGAACAGGGCGGTGGCGTACTCGACGTAGAGTTCCAGGCCGTTCTCGCGTTCGGTGGCGTTCCAGCTCATGTCGAAGCGGGAGGTGCCGGGGTCGACGGCGTACTGATCGACCGTCAGGCCGGGCAGCCGCAGCGGCTGGTCGGCGTTCTGGTAGGTGAAGGCGAGCTGGACGAGCGGCGAGCGGGAGGGGTCGCGGGGCGGGCGGGCGGCGTCCACGATCTGCTCGAAGGGCAGCTCGCCGTGGGCGAAGGAGTCGCGGACGGCGGCGCTGACCCGGGCGAGGACCTCACGGCCGGTCGGCCCGCCGTCGAGGTCGACGCGGAGCGGCAGGGTGTTGACGAAGAATCCGACCAGCTCTTCGACCTCGACCCGGCCGCGGTTGGCGGTCGGCGAGCCGGCCACCAGGTCGTGCTGGCCGCTGTACCGCTGGAGCAGCAGGAAGAAGGCTGCGAGCAGCACCGTGTACGGGGTGACGCCCTCGGACCGGGCGAGGTCGCGGACCCGGGGCGCGAGGGCGGCGGGCAGCAGCCGGCTGCGGTGGGCACCCTCGTACCGGACTTCGGGCGGGCGCTGCCGGTCGGTGGGCAGGTCGACGGCGGGCAGGCCGGCGAGCCGCTCGCGCCAGAAGGCGGTGAGCCGGGCGAGTTCGGGCCCGGCGAGGCGTTCGCGCTGCCAGAGGGTGTGGTCGGCGTACTGGACGGGTGGCGGGGCGATCGCGGTTCCGGCGTATCCGGCGGCGAGTTCGCGGGCGACGACGCCGAGCGACCAGCCGTCGCAGACGATGTGGTGCACGGCGAGGACCAGCAGGTGGCGTTCGGGCTCCAGACGGAGCAGGGCAGCGCGCCAGAGCGGCCCGGCCTCCAGGTCGAAGGGGCGGCGGGCGAACTCCTCGGCCCATGTCTCCGCCCAGGCCGCGCGCCCGTCCTCGTCGACGCCCTCGGCGGGCAGCGGTGCCAGGTCGACGGGCCGGTGCTCGGCGATCTCCTGGACGGGCCCGTCGGCGGTCTCCCGGACGCGGGTGCGCAGCGCCTCGTGACGGTCCACCACGCCGGCCAGGGCGCGGGTGAGGGCCTCGGTGTCGAGCGGCCCGTCGAGCCGGTAGGCGGTGGTGACGTTGTAGGTCGCCTGACCGGGGGCGAGCCGGTCGAGGAACCAGAGCGGCGCCTGGGCGAAGGAGAGCGGCACCGGTCGGTCGCGGTCCGCGCGGGGGCGCAGTTCGGCCTCGGGGCGGGCGCCCGCGGCGGCGCCGCGCAGTTGGGCGAGGAAGGCGGCCCGCCGTTCGCCGGGGAGCTTGGCGAGGCGGTTGATCAGCTCACTCATCGCAGGACGCCTTCCGGCTGCCGGGCCGCGGTGGCGGCGGGGTGGGTGTCGGGTGCGGCCGCCCGTGGTGGGAGGGCGGCGAGGTGGCGCAGCGCGGTGCGCAGGACGGCGATGCCGCGCAGGTACTCGTCGAGGGCGATGTGCTCGTCGTCGGAGTGGTCGAGGGCGCTGTCGCCGGGGCCGTAGGTGGCCATGGGGACGTCCCAGACCTCGGCGAGGGTGTTCATGTCGGAGGTGCCGGTCTTGCGGGTGGGGCGGGGGGTGCCGCCGGCCGCGCGGACGCCTGCGGTGAGGGCGCGGACGACGGGGTCGGTGCGCGGGGAGAGGACGGCGCCGACGGCGTTGAGCACGTCGAGGGTGCCGCCGTCGGCGCGTTCGCGCAGCGCCTCCGTGAAGGCCGGGATGTCGAAGCCGACCGGGGTGCGGACGCCGATCTCGAGTTCCGCGGCGGCGGCGTCGCCGTGCATGGCGACCAGGGTGGCGCCGGGGGTGCCGAAGGAGGCGTGGCCGGCGTCGGGGCCGAGCAGGTCTAGCAGGTGCTGCCAGAAGGCGGCGGCGACCTCGGTGGCCTTCGGTTCGGGGTTGCTGGGGTGCGTGGCGGCGCGAGTGACCCGGTAGCGCAGGTCGAGTTTGCCCTTGTAGCCGAGGACGACGCCCTGCCAGCCGCCGGGTTCGCCGACGATCAGCCCGTCGGGGGCGGGCCGGGTGCGGCCGAGGTGGACGGCACCGCGGGAGCGCGGCGTCTCCTCCTCGACGACCCCGGCGACCACCAGTCGGCCGGGGAAGTCGGCCTCGGCGGCGACCGCGCTGATCATGGCGGCGAGCGGGCCCTTGGCGTCGACCGCGCCGCGGCCGGTGAGCAGGCCGCCGCTGCGGCGGACCGGCAGGTCGCCGGGGACGGTGTCGAGGTGGCCGACCAGCATCACGGTCGGGCCGGGCCGGGGCGCGGTCTCGCCGATGACGTTGCCGGCGGCGTCGATGCTCGCGGTGAGTCCGGCCGCGCGCATCCGGGCGGCGAGGTGGACGGCGAGCCGGTGCTCCTCGCCGGAGGGCGAGGGGATGGCGAGCATGGACTCCAGCAGGTCGACGGCCGCGTCGGCGGCGTCGGGGGTCATACGGCACCTGCCGGTGCGGCGGGGACGGGGCCGGCCAGCGCGATGTCGGTGCCCGCGCCGTCGAGGGCGCGGGCGAGGGCGCCGGGGGTGCGGCCGTCGGCGACGGTGACCCGGGCGACCCCGGCGAGCAGTGCCTCACGCGCGGCGACGAGTTTGAGCGCCATCCCGCCGCGGGCGAACGGGCCGGGCGCGCCCTCGGCGGGCACCTCGCAGCGGCTCAGCAGGCTGCCCGGGTCGCCCGGGTCGGCGAGCACGCCGGGGGCGCCGGTGAGTAGCAGCAGCCGGTCGGCGCCGAGGGCACCGGCGACGGCGGCGGCCGCGCGGTCGGCGTCCACGTTGACCGGACGGCCGTCCTCGGCGGCGGCCGGTGGGGAGACCACGGGGACGAAGCCGGCGTCGAGCAGGGCGGTGAGGACGGCGGTGCGCACCTCGGCGATCCGGCCGCTGTGGTCGTCGCGGACGAGCACGGTGCGGCCGTCGACCACGGCCCGGTGGGCGCGCTTGCGACGGGCCCGGAGCAGTCCGCCGTCCAGGCCGGTGAGGCCGATCGCGGGCACGCCGTGGGCCTGTAGTTCGGCGACCAGCCGCGGCTTGACGGCGCCGGCCAGGGCGAGGGTCACCACCTCCAGCGTGGCGGTGTCGGTGTGCCGGGCGGTGACGCCGTCGGGGGCGGTGAGCCGGCGGTGCGGGACGCCGAGGCGGTCGCCGAGCCGGTCGATCTCGGCGGAGCCGCCGTGCACGAGCACGACCCGCCGCCCGTCCCGGACGAGCGCGGCGGTGTCCGCGCAGATGCCCGCGGCGTCGACCTCGCGGTTGCCGCCGCACTTGACGACGGTGAGGGGTGCCATCGGCGTCCTTTCGCTCGCATGATGACGAATCGTCAGATCGGGTGCAGGCCGGGGAAGGAGAGCCCGAGGCCCTCCGGGCGGCCGGTGCGGATGTTGAGGCACTGCACGGCGTTGCCGGCGCCGCCCTTGACCAGGTTGTCCAGGGCCGCGATCAGCACCAGCCGGCCGGTCTTCTCGTCGTACACGTGGCCGACGTCGCAGAAGTTGGAGCCGAGCAGGATCTTCGGCTCCGGGTAGCGGTAGGTGCCGCGGCGCTGGGCGACGATCCGGACGAAGGGCTCGTCGCGGTACGCCTCCCGGTAGGCCCGCCGGATCGCCAGGTCGTCGACGCCCTCGGCGGCCTCGACCCGGGCGACCACCTGGACGCCGCGCACGGCCTCCACCCCGGTGGCCGTCATCCGGACCTCCAGGCCGGTGAGTTGGGCGATCTCCGCCTCGTGGCGGTGGCCGACGGGGGCGAACACCCGCATGGCACCGCTGCGTTCGGCGTGCAGATTGGCCTCGCCGGCGGTCACCCCGGAGCCGCTGGAGCCGGTCCTGGCGTCCAGTTCGACCCGGCCGGTGACCAGTCCGCGCGCGGTCAGCGGGGCGAGCGCGAGCAGGCCGGCGGCGGCCATGCAGCCGGGGACGCTGATCCGGTCGGCGGTGCGCAGCTCCTCGCGGTACAGCTCGGGAATGCCGGGGGTGAAGGTGCCGAGCAGCTCGGGCACCGGGTGCTCGGCGCCGTAGTAGCGCTCGAAGACGGCGGCGTCGCGCAGCCGGAAGTCCCCGGACAGGTCGATGACGGTCTTCACCCGGTCCGACCAGTCCCGGACGAGTTCGGCGGTCTTCCGGTGCGGGGTGGCGAGCAGCACGGCGTCGTACTCGTGCCGGGCGGCCTCCTCCGGGCCGGTGAAGACCAGGTCGGTGACGGACCGCAGGTTGGGGTGGACGGTGTCGACGCGGCGGCCGGGAAAGCGGGAGGAGACCGCGGCGGCGACCTCGACCTCGGGGTGGCCGACCAGCAGCCGCAGCAGTTCGCCGCCGATGTAGCCGGCGGCGCCGAGGACGGCGACCCGGGTCATCGGGCGGCCTCCCGGAGCAGGTGCTCGGCGATCGCTGCGCCGATGTCGACGCGGTCGCCCGCGGCGGCCTGCAGGCCGGCGAACTCCACGCGGTGGTTGACCTCGATCACGTACAGGCCTCCTCGGGCGTCCTCGACCAGGTCGACCCCGGCGATGCCGGCGCCGACGGCGTCCGCGGCGGCGACGGCGAGCTTGGCGAGGTCGTCGGTGAGCGGGCAGGGTTCGGTGGCGGCGCCGCGGGCGACGTTGGTCCGCCAGTCCGCGGAGCGGCGGTAGATCGCGGCGACCGCGCGGCCGCCGGTCACGGCGACCCGGATGTCGCGGTCCGGCTTGTCGACGTAGGCCTGCAGGTAGACCAGCCGGCCGGCCGGCGAGGGCATCGCCTCGCAGTACTCGAAGAGGCTGCGGGCGGTGTCGCGGTCGCGCAGCAGGGCGACCCGGCGGCCCCAGGAGCCGGTGAGCGGTTTGAGCACGACGGGGTAGCCCAGCTCCTCGGCGGCGGTCTCGGCGGCCTCCGGGGTGAGGGCGAGCGCGGTGCGCGGGGTCGGCACGCCGGCCCGGCGCAGCGCCACCGAGGTGCGCCACTTGTCGCCGCAGGTCTCGGTCGCGGCGGCGCTGTTGAGCACGCGGGCGCCGGTGGCCTCCAGGGCGAGCGCCGCGTACAGCGCCCGGGTGGCGGAGATCTCCCGGTTGAGGACGGCGCCCCACGGCGCCGGGGCGGCATCCAGCTCCCGGTGCAGGGTCCGGGTGTCCAGATGGGTGCAGCTGAGGCCGTGCCGGGCCAGGGCCTCCAGGATCCGCTTCTCCTCGAAGCCGATCCTGGAGGCCAGCAGGGCGATCCGGGGCCTCGGGGAGGCCCCGCTCACTCGCCCCAGTCCTCCTCGACCTCGGGCGCCAGGGCGAGCAGCACCGGGTCGGTCGCGACGACCTCCAACTCGGTACGGCACTCGGCGCATTCGGTGATCTCGGCGAGCAGCGGCGGGGCTGCGAAGGCCACTTCGGCCTCGCAGCCGGGACAGGCGAGGACGTCGGTCGCGGGCATCGGTCTTCCTCTCTCGTGTACGTGCCTGACGATGTGTCAGTCTGTGGTGGCGCCGGGAGCGATCCCCAGGGCGCGGCGGACGGTGTCGGCCACCCGGGCGGGGGTGATGCCGTAGTGGGCGAGCAGGTGCTCGTGGCCGCCGACGGTGTCGACGAAGGTGTCGGGCATGCCGATCCGCAGCACCCTGGCGGGCGCGGCCTCGGCCAGCGCCTCGGCGACCGCGCCGCCGAGGCCGCCGCTGCGCCAGTGCTCCTCCACGGTGACCACCAGCCCGCTGTGGTCGGCGGCCTCGACCAGCGCGGCGGTGTCGAAGGGGCGCAGGGTGTGCAGGTTCAGCACGGTGCACTCGACGCCCTCGCCGGCCAGCTCCTCGGCGGCGGCCAGGCAGGCCTGCACCGGGTACGGGCCGCAGGCTGCCAGCACGGCGTCCCGGCCGCGGCGCAGCGTCTGGGCTCGGCCGAGGGCGGGCGGCGGGGTGCCGGGCGGCAGCGCGGGCGTGGGTTTGCGGCCGAGCCGGACGTACAGCGGGCCGGGCAGGGCAAGGCTCCGGTCGACGAAGGCGGCGGCCTGCGCCGCGTCGGCGGGCACCACGACCGTCATGCCGGGCAGCGCCCGCATCACCGCGAGGTCCTCGAGTGCCTGGTGGGTGGGGCCGAGGTGGCCTGCGGCGAGGCCGCCGTGGGTGGCCATGATGCGGACGGGCAGGGCGTTGTAGGCGATGTCGATCTTCACGGCCTCCAGTGCCCGGGTGGCGGCGAAGGCGGCCATGGTGTTGACGAACGGCATCCGCCCGCTCGCGGCGAGGCCGGCCGCGATGCCCATCAGGTTGTGTTCGGCGATGCCGAGGTCGAGGTACTGCGCGCCGGCGGCGGCGGTCTGGTCGGGGCCGAACAGGCCGGTGTCGGTGTCGAGGCAGATCAGCCGGGGGTCGGTGGGCAGCAGCTCCAGCAGGCGGTCCCGGTAGGCGGTGCGGGTGGCCTCCGGCGGGGCCGGGACGGCGGGCAGGGTCTCCTGGGGCGGGGGCGTGGCCAGTGCCGACCAGCTCATGCGGGCCTCCTTGCGGGGCTGCGCAGCGCGGCGCGGGCGCGGGCGTGGTTACGGGCGGAGAGGGTGACGTAGTGGGCGGCGGGCCTGCCCTCCAGGAAGGGCACACCGCGGCCCTTGACGGTGCGACAGATCAGCAGGCCGGGCCGGCCGGGCTCCCAGGGGGCCGCGGAGAGGTGCTCGACCAGGGCTGCGAGGTCGTGGCCGTCGGTCTCGCGGACGGCCCAGCCGAAGCTGCGCCAGCGTTCGGCGAGCTGCTCCATCGGGGCCTTGCCGTCGGTGGGGCCGGTGAGTTGGAGACCGTTGCGGTCGATGACGGCGACCAGGTTGTCGAGGCGCAGCGAGGTGGCGGCGATCGCCGCCTCCCAGACCGAGCCCTCCTGGAGCTCGCCGTCGCCCATCAGCACGAAGCTGCGCGCCGGCCGCCGGTCGAGACGCTGGCCGAGGGCGAATCCGCAGGCCAGGGCGAGGCCGTGGCCGAGCGAGCCGGTGGGCATCTCGACGCCGGGGACGGCCCGCACCGGGTGGCCCATGAGCCGGGTGCCGGGGCGGCCGTAGTCGGCGAGCTCGGCGGTGGGCAGGAAGCCGCGTTCGGCGAGCACGGCGTACAGGCCGACGGCGGCGTGGCCCTTGCTGAGCACGAACCGGTCGCGGTCCGGGTCGTCCGGGGCGGCGGGGTCGACGTTCAGCACCGCGAAGTAGAGCGCGGTGAGGATCTCGGTGCTGGAGAAGGCGCCGCCGAGGTGGCCGCCCTCGGGGCCGGCGCACATGTCGACGACGTGCTCGCGCACCCGCCGGGCGGTCTCGGCCAAGTCCTCGGCGGTGCGGGGCAGGAGGGCGGCGGGCGCGGTCATCGGGCGGCCGCCGCGAGCCGGGCCACCGTGTCGAGGTTGGCCCACACCTTCTCGAAGGCGTCGGCGTAGCGCTGCAGCAGCGGGCCGGAGGCGGGGTTGAGGTGGCGCTTCTGGATGGTCAGCGAGTCCTCGATGACGGCCCGGGTGACGGGGTGGTCGCCGGGCTCGGGGGCCTCGCCGCCGAGCGCCGTCCACGGGTAGCCCTTGCCGAAGCCCTCGCGGTCGCGGAAGACCATCTGCTCGGGCAGCGGGATCAGTTGGTACTGCGAGACCGGGACGCCCTCGGCGCGCAGCAGTCGGCGCAGCACGGTGCGGAAGCGGGCCGGGGCGATGCCGTCGAGGCCGGCGGCGGCCGGGTCGAAGCGGAACCGCAGGATGTGCCAGACGTGCACGGTGCCGGGCAGTGCGGTCGGCACGGTGAGCCCGGGCAGGCCGTCGAGGCGGGCGAGGAAGGCGGTGGTGTTCTCCTGCCGGGCCTCCTCGTAGGCGTCGAAGCGGGCCAGTTGGGAGGAGGCGAAGGCGGCCTGCAGGCCGTTGATCTTGTGGTTCCAGCCGAGCCGGTAGGAGATGTAGTCACGGTCCTTGCCGGCCTCGATGACCTCGCCGAACTGCCGTCCCTTGCGGGCGGTTTCGGCGAGCGCGTCGTCGGAGGTGACGAGCAGGCCGCCCTCGCCGCAGGTGGGGATGTTCTTGGTGACCTGGAGGCTGAACGCGCCGAACTCGCCGATGCCTCCCACCGGTCGGCCGCGGTGCAGCGCGCCGGGGGCCTGCGCGGCGTCCTCGACCAGGGCGAGGCCGTGCCGGCGGGCGATGTCGCCGAGCCGGTCCATGTCCGCGGGGGCGCCGTGCAGGTGGACGGGGATGACGGCCCGGGTGCGCGGCGTGATCCGGCGCTCCACGTCGTCCGGGTCGAGGTTGAAGGTGACGGGGTCGATGTCGGCGAAGACCGGCACGGCCATCTGGTGGACGGGGGCGAGGCCGGTGGCGATGAAGCTCAGCGCGGGCACGATGACCTCGTCGCCGGGCCCGACGCCGAGTGCGGAGAGCGCCAGCGAGAGCGCCGCGGTGCCGTTGGAGACGGCGATGGTGTGGGCGAAGCCGAACCGCTCGCTCCACCGCCGTTCCAGCGCGCCGACCGGGTTCTCGCCGTCCGCGTTGGAGACCAGCCGGCCGCCGTCCAGGGCGGAGAGCACGGCCTTGCGGTCCTCGTCGTCGATGACCGGCCACTCGACGTCGCGCTGCTCGCGCGGTACGGCCGGCGGGCCGCCGAGCACGGCGAGCCTGTTCATGCGGGACTCCTCGGGATCGCGGTGGGGGTGGGCGGGGCTCAGGCGGGCGCCGGCAGCGCGTCGACCGCCTCCAGGACGGCCTCCACGGCCTCGGCGTAGCGGCGGCGCAGCACGGCGGTGTGCCGGGCGAGCGGGCCGGCGGCGGTCGACGGGTCCTCTCGGCCGTGCGCGCCGGTCATCCGGACGCCCGTCCAGGCGTGCGCGACGGCCTCCACGGCCCGGCCTGCGCCGGCCAGGACGGGCAGGTACCAGGCGGCGCCGAGCCGGCGCAGCAGTTCGCCGTGCAGCGAGGCCTGGGCCTGCATGCCCCAGCCGAACGGGTAGAGGTCGCGGATGGCCGCCGGGTCGCCGGCCCGGGAGCGGTCGACGAGTTCCTCGGTGAACCGGGCGAGGCCGGCCAGTCCCTCGGCGCCGTCCGGCCCGTCCGCCTTGCCGGTGGTGAAGAGTTCGGCGTCGGCGCGGAGCAGGCCGGCCAGCCGCTCGGGGGTGGTTCGCGGGTACGGGCCGCCGACTTCGACGTCCAGCCAGCGGCGGCCGATCCGCGAGTCGCTGAAGAAGGCGTCCTGGACGTCGGAGGGGTTGGCGGAGTCCCACGCGGCCAGGAAGGCGTCCAGCGGGACGGCGCCGCGGAAGGCGGGCGGGGTGGCGTCGGCGACGTGCACCAGGCCGCGGTACTCGTCCAGGCCGAAGACCGTGACCAGGTGCGCGGCGTGCACGTCGTGGTAGGCGGGCCGGAACGGCAGGTGGTGGTTGTCGACGGCGGCGATCACCGGGCGGTCGGCGTCCAGCGCGGCGCGCAGGCCGGCCAGTGGGTCGGCCGGGTCGTCCGGAGTGCGCCAGGCGGAGGTCAGCGGATGGTGCGGGGCGATGCCGCGGCCGAGGTCGCCCTCGTACCGGGTCGGGAAGTAGAACTCCTCGGAGCGGACCTCGCCCGGCCGGTAGAGGAACTGCCAGGCGGCGCCCAGGACTTCCAGCGGGTCGTGGCCGGCCCGCAGCAGGACGGCGCCGAACGTGGCCTGCAGGCAGCTGGCCAGGTCGCGGTACCAGAGCTCGGGCGGGGCACCGGTGACGTGGTGCACCCGCGGCGGGGTGTCAGCGGCCACGGCCGTGCTCCTCCCGGTCGGGGGCGGGCAGCCCGGCGGTGCCGGGCGGCGGTTCCTGCGCGGTGGCGGCGAAGACGTGCACGGCGATGTTGCGGGGCAGCCTCAGCCCGGCCAGCTCGGTTCGCCGCGGCACCGGTACGCGCTGCGCCCACAGGTGGGCGGAGACCCCGGGCTGCACGTGGTACGGGTAGTGCATGACCGGGGTGCGGTACGCGGGCAGTTCGCCGAACCAGGCGGGTGCGGCCCAGAAGTCCGAGACCCGCAGCCACTCGGTGTCCACCGAGCCGTCGGCGTAGTGGAGTTCGACGGTGTCCTCGGTGCGGCGCTCGGCGGCGGCGAGCAGGTGGACCCAGTCGTACCGGCCGGCCGGCACGGCGATGAACTGGCCGTCGCAGCGTACGTTGTCGTCGCCCTCGCCGACCGGCGGGAAGCTGAACGGCACGCCGCCGACCTCCACCTGCGACCCGCCCGGGGGCAGGTGCTCGGCGGGGAAGGAATTGCGCCAGACGTTGAAACCGCCCGCCGCGGTGGTGTGCACCCGGGTGGCGGCCCGGTTGTTGCGGTGGTCGGCCAACTCCACCACGCGGTAGCGCGGTGCGCTGGCCTGGGGTGTGGATGTGTCGGTCACATTCCCTCATCACGTGGACTCGGCCGCACTGCTGCGTCGAAAGCTATCGGGAATCACCGTCGGCCGGCCTCCGCCGTGGCAGTGATTTCCTCCTCAACGGAATGCGTCGGTCCGCTCGGCGGGTGTACCCGAATCGTTCAATTCCCGGGCTGCGGGTCAGCGGAATTCCACCGGTGGCCGCCGGGCGGCGGCGATCGCCCCAGGTTGTGGCCGTAATCATCCTGATGACAACGGATTCTGACGGTCCGACGGTCGGATTGACGGGGTTCCGGGCGGCCTCCCGCATTGCTAGCCTCGGGCCGCACCGAGTTCCCGGGGAAAGGAATGCACCATGAGTGCGGAGGAACCGCCGACCACCACCGGGGCGATCGCACTGTGGAGCGCACCTCGCTCCCGGTCGACCGCATTCCTGCGGATGATGATGCAGCGGCCCGATGTGGTGACCCTGCACGAACCGTTCTCGCATCTCGTCGACTTCGGCGAGACCGAGGTGGACGGCGCCGCCGTGCGCAGCGAGTCGGAGCTGATCGCCGCGATCCTGCGGCTCTCCCGGGAGCGCCTGGTGTTCTTCAAGGACACCACCGACTTCCACTACCCCGGTGTGCTGGCGGACGGCCGCTTCCTCACCGAGGTGCGGCACACCTTCATCATCCGCCGCCCGGACGAGGTGATCGCCTCGCACTACGCGCTCAACCCGGCGCTCACCGAGCCGGAGATCGGCTTCGGCCGGCTGCGCGAGCTCTTCGAGGCGGTCGCCGACGCCACCGGGACGACCCCCGCCGTGGTCGACTCCGACGCGCTGCTCGACGACCCCGAGGGCACCGTCCTGGCCTACTGCGAGCGGACCGGCCTCGACCACCGTCCGCAGGACCTCAGTTGGCAGGCCGGCGCACACGAGAGCTGGGGCCGGGCACAGCGCTGGCACGTCGACGCCGAGCAGAGCACCGGCTTCGTCCGCGCCGAGCGCAGCTACCCGCACACGGTGGCGAACACCCCGCTGCTGGCGGACTACCACCGCACCCAACTCCCCCACTACGAGGCGCTGTACCGGCACCGCCTGGTGCCCGCCGGCGCGCCGCGGCCGTGACCGACCCGGCCCCGACCGCCCCGACCGCCCTGCCGTCGGGCGCGCCGGGGGGACCCGATCCGGCCGCACGACCCGACCGGAGCCGGGTGGCGGCGCTCTCGCCGCAGAAGCAGGCCCTGCTCGACGCGCTGCGGGCCGGCCGCTCCTCGGCGGCCGCGCCCGCGGCCGCCCGCGGCACCCTGGTCGAGCTGCAGCCGGGCAGCGACCGCGCGGCCGCCCCGGTGGTGCTCTGCCCGCCGATCGGCGGCGGCGTGTTCTGCTACACCGGGCTGGCCCGCCTGCTGGCCGGGCGCCGGCCGGTGCTCGCCGTCGCCGCCGACGAACGGCCCGCCCCCGGCACCACGGTGGAGTCCACGGCCGAGGGCTACCTGGCCCTGCTGGCGGACGCCGGGCACCGACCTGCCGTGCTGGCGGGCTGGTCCTACGGCGGACTGGTCGCCTACGAGGCGGCCCGCCGGCTCGCGGACGCCGGCGGCGCGGTGCCGGTCGTCCTGCTGGACACCATGAGCTGGCCCGCGTCGGTGCCCGCATGGGACGCACCGACCACCCTGCAGCGCTTCCTCGCCGACCTCGTCGACTCGGCCGGCCCCGCCGACGGGCTGACCGGCGGCGACCGGCTGCCGGTCGACCCGGCGGTGTGGCGGCTGCCGCCGGAGCGCGCCCTCGACGCCGCAGTGGTCCGGCTGCGCTACCACGGCGTCGACCTGGGCCTGGAGGCCGCCGACCTCGCCGCCCGCTACCGCGGCTACGAGGTAGCGACCCGGGCCATGCACGCCCACCGGCCCGGGCCGTACCCCGGACCGGTCACCCTGCTGCACGCCGAGGACTCCGCCGTCGCCCCGGACGAGTGGCAGGCCCGGGTGAGCGGCCCGCTGCACGTCCGACAGGTCCCGGGCGGCCACTACGACGTCGTCCGCGAACCGGTCGTCCGGACGGCCGCCGAACTCCTCCGCGCCGCCGCTCCCTGACCCGGCCCGCCAGGACCGGCGGCCCGACCACCGACGACCCCACGGCACGACCACCGCGCAGTCCCCCCGCACCCGCTGTCCGGACGACCGCCCCCGACCCGCACCCGCGACATACCCCGGCCCGCAGGGCCCGCCCAGCCGAAGAGGTGTTGCCCGATGGTCCACGACCCCGCCGAAGCCCCGCCCGACGCCCGCACGGACGACGCCCGCGCGGCCGGCGTCCGCTCGCTGCTCGCCAGGCGGTTGCGCGGGTCGACCGGCGGTCCGGCGGCCGACGACCGGATCACGCCGAGGCCCGACCGGGACGCGCCGGCACCGCTCTCCGCCGCCCAGCGCCGGCTGTGGTTCGTCGAGCAGCTGTACCCGGGCACCGCCGCCTACAACGTGTCGACCGCGTTCCGGCTCCGCGGGCCGCTGGACACCGCCGTGCTCCGCCGCTCGCTCGACGTGCTGCTCGACCGGCACGAGTCGCTGCGCACCGCGTTCCGCACCACCGCCGACGGAGCGCCCGTGCAGTACCCGCAGCCCGCCGCCGGGCTCGCCCTGCCCGTCGCCGAACTCGCCCCGGGCCGTTCCGAGGAGGAGACCCTGGCCTCGGCGCGCAGCCTGCTCACCGACGACTGCGCCGTCCCCTTCGACCTCGGCAGCGGGCCGCTGCTGCGGGCCGGCCTGCTGCGACTGGCGGACGAGGACCACATCCTCGCGCTCACCGTGCACCACCTGGTCGCGGACCACTGGACGCTCGGCGTGCTCTGCGACGAGCTGTCCGCGATCTACCCGGCACTGCTCCGCGGCGAGCCCGTCCCGCTGCCCGAACCACCCCTCCAGTACGCCGACTTCGCCGTCTGGGAGCAGCAACACGGCTACCCGGCGGACCGCGCCTCGCTCGACTGGTGGACCACGGAGCTGGCCGGGCTGGCCCCGCTGGAACTGCCCGTCGACCGGCCGCGCCCCGCCGTCCGGTCCTTCACCGGCGCCCGGGTCCCGGCCGTGCTGCCCGCCGCCGCCACGGCCGCACTGCGCGAGACGGCCAAGGGAGCCGGGGCGACGCTCTTCATGGCCGTACTGGCCGGCCTGCAGACCGTGCTGGCACATTGGACGGGCAGCGCCGACATCGCCGTCGGCGGTGCGATGGCCGGCCGCGACCGGCCCGAACTGGAGCGCCTCGCGGGCTTCTTCGTCGACCTGCTGCCGCTGCGCGCCGACCTCTCCGACGACCCGTCCTTCCGCGAACTCCTCAACCGGACACGGGAGTCGGTGCTCGCCGCAGCCGACCACCGGGACGTGCCGTTCGACCGGCTGGTGGAGGCGGTCGCCCCGGCCCGCGACCTCAGCCGCCCGCCACTGGTGTCCGTCGCGCTCTCCTACCTGTCCACCCCGCCGCCCCGGCTGCGGCTCGGGCCCGCCGCGGCGGGCGAGTTCCCCTTCGACCCGGGCGCGGCCCGCTTCGACCTCGACCTGTTCGCCCGGGAACTCCCCGACGGCACCCTCGGCCTCGAACTCGACCACCGGGTGGACCTGTTCGACCGGGTGACCGCCGAGCGGCTGCTCGACCGGCTCACCGCGCTGCTCGCCGCGGCCGCCGCCGACCCCGACAGCCCGCTCGGCACCCTGGCGGCCCCCGGCCCTGCCGAGGCCGCCGAACTCGCCGGACTCGGCAGCAACCCCGTCCCCCACCCCACCGCGCCGCTGGTGCACGAGCTGGTCGCCCGGCACGCCACCGACCACCCCGATCGGCCCGCCGTGGTGCACGGCCCCCGGACCGTCGCCTACCGCGAACTCGACTCCCACGCCGAGCGGCTGGCCGCCCGGCTGATCCGGCACGGGGCCGGCCCCGGCACCCTGGTCGGGGTCTGTCTGGAGCGCTCGCCCGAACTGGTCGGCGCCCTGCTCGCCGTCCTCAAGGCGGGCGGCGCCTATCTACCGCTGGACCCGGAGTACCCCGCCGACCGGCTCGCCCACATGCTCGCCGACAGCGGCACCCCACTGGTCCTCACCGACGCCCGCTGCGCCGACCGGCTGCCGCCCTCCGCCGCCGCCCTGCTGCTCGTCGACGGCGCGGAGGACACGGCGACAGGGCCCGGCAACGCCCCCGAGCCCGCCACCGCCGACGACCTCGCCTACGCCATCTACACCTCCGGCTCCACCGGCCGGCCGAAGGGCGTCCTGGTCGAGCACCGCGCCCTGCTCAACCTCTGCCACTGGCACAACCGGCGCCACCGGATCACTCCGGACGACCGCGGCACCATGCTCGCCGCGCAGGGATTCGACGCCGCCGTCTGGGAATTGTGGCCCTACCTGGCGGCCGGTGCCTCGGTGGCCGTGGTCGACGCGGCCGTCCGCACCGACCCGGCCGGGCTCACCGCCTGGCTCTCCGACTCGGGCGCCACCGTCTCCTTCCTGCCGACGCCGCTCGCCGAGGCGGTGCTCGCCGAGGAGGGCTGCGCGAGGCTTCCGCTGCGCTCGCTGCTGACCGGCGGTGAACTGCTGCGCCGCCGGCCGCGGCCCGGCCTGCCGTTCACCGTGGTCAACCACTACGGGCCGACGGAGTGCGCGGTGGTCGCCACCGAGGGTGAGGTCGCCCCGGAGGGCACCGGCGAGGGCCCGGCGGACATCGGCCGCCCGATCGACAACGTGGTGGCCCGCGTGCTGGCCGCGGACGGCAGGCCGGTGCCGCGCGGCGCCGTCGGTGAACTGTACCTGGGCGGCGCGGGCCTCGCCCGCGGCTACCTGGGTGCCGAGGAACTCACCCGGCAGCGCTTCGTGCCCGACCCGCAGGGCCCGCCCGGCGCCCGGCTGTACCGCACCGGTGACCTGGTGCGCTGGCGCAACGACGGCCGCCTGGACTTCCTCGGCCGCGCCGACCGGCAGGTCAAGGTGCGCGGCCACCGGATCGAACCCGGCGAGATCGAGGCCCGCCTGGTCGAACACCCGGGCGTCGCCGAGGCCGTGGTCGTGCTGCACGCCCCGGCGAACGGCGATCCCGCGCTGGTCGCCTACCTCACCGTGCCGGGCCGCGGCGCCGCCGCACCCGAGGGCCTGCGCGACTGGCTCGCCGAGCGGCTGCCCGAACCCATGCTGCCGGCCGGCTTCGTGGTGCTGGAGGCGCTGCCGCTCACCCCGGCGGGCAAGATCGACCGGGCGGCCCTGCCCGATCCGGGCGTGCTGCGGCCGCCGTTCCGGGCCCCGCGACCCGGTACCGAGACCCGGCTCGCCGCGCTCTGGGCGGAGGTGTTCGCGCTGGCCGAGGTCGGCGCCGACGACGACTTCTTCGCCCTCGGCGGGCACTCGCTGCTGGCGACCCGACTGCTCGGCCGGGTCCGCCGCGAGTTCGCCGTCGAGGTGCCGCTGCACGCGCTGTTCCGCTTCCCGACCGTCGCCCGGCTGGCCGCCGGTGCCGTCGACCCCGCACTGGCCGCCGCGCAGGAGGAGACCGACCGCCGCCTGCGGGACCGGATGGCCGCCCTGTCCGAGGAGCAGATCCGGGCGCTGATCGCCCGCGCCGCCGCACCCACCGCCACCACCGCCACCACCGAGGAGGTCCGATGACCACCGGGACCACGCCCGAGCCCGCCGACGACTACTTCTTCGAGGCCGACCTGTACGACACCCTGTGGGCCGGACTGAACAAGCTCGACCTGCCGTTCTACCTCTCCACCGTCAAGGAGTTCGGCGGCCCGGTGCTGGAGCTCGCGGCCGGTACCGGCCGGGTGCTGCTGCCCGCCGTCAGGATCGCCGGCAGCGGCGTCGGCGTCGACCTGTCCACCTCCATGCTGGAGCAGGGCCGGCGCAACGCCGCCGCCGAGGGCCTGGACGAGTCCGCCGTCCGCTTCGTCGAGGGCGACCTGCGGACGGTCCGCCTCGGCGAGCGCTTCCCGCTGATCCTGGCCGCCGGGCAGCCGCTGTTCCACTGCGCGAACGACGAGGACTGGGCCGAGGCGCTCGCCACCGTCCGCGAACACCTCACCCCCGGCGGCCGGTTCGTCTCCGGCATCCCGTACTTCCGGTTCGACGAGATGGCCAAGTACAGCGAGCGCCTCTACCTCGCCGGGGAGATCCGGCACCCCGGCACCGGGCAGCGGATCGCCCTGTGGGACTACAACACCTACGACCTGCAGGAGCAGTCCATCACTCGCCGCCGGGTCAGCGAACTCCTCGACGAGGACGGCCTGGTGACCGAGCGGCGGCACACCTTCCGGAAGAACTACTACCGGTACCCGAACGAGGTCCGGCGCACCCTGCAGCAGGCGGGCTTCACGATCGAGCGCGAGTACGGCGGCTATGACGAGTCACCGTACGGCCCGAACTCCGAGCACTACGTCTGGGTCGCCACGGCCCGCTGACCAGCGCGAACACCAGGCCCGCCCCGAGGAGGAGACGGCGATGGACGGCATCGAGGAACTGCTGGCGGGCCTGGACCCGCGGCAGCGCCAGGCCCTGCTCGACCAGTTGGAGGCCGCGGACGCCCCGCCCGGGCCGGAACCGGACGGCGCACCGTCCCCGCTCTCCCCCGGCCAGCGGCGGCTCTGGTTCCTGCACCGGCTGGAGCCGGACAACCCGGCCTACCACATCTGCCACCAGGTGGACTGGCCGGGCGTGCTGGACACCGGCGCGCTGGCGTCCGCGCTCGGCGACCTCGTGGAACGGCACGAGGCGCTGCGCACCCGCTACACCGCCGACGGCGACGGCCCCGGCCAGCTCGTCGACCCGCCCGCCGCCGTCCCGGTGCGCACCGTCGACCTGACCGCCCTGCCGGCCGCCGAGGCCGAGCACGAACTCGACCGCACCGTGCGGGCCGAGGCCGACGCGCCGTTCGACCTGGAGCACGGCCCGGTGCTGCGGGCCACCGCCGTGCTGCTGCCCGACGGCAGCGCCAGGGTGGTGATCGCCCAGCACCACATCAACAGCGACGGCTGGTCGGTCGACGTGCTGCTGGGCGAGCTGTGGCAGGCGTACCGGGCACGCGCGGCGGGCCGCGCACCGGAGTTCAGCGCTCCGCCCGGCCGGTACCGGGAGTTCGCGGCCTGGCAGCAGGGGCGGGAGGAGTCCGGCGCGGTCGCCGCCGACCTCGCCTGGTGGCAGGCCGAACTCGGGGGCGGCGTCGAGCCGCTGGAGCTGCCCGTGGACCGGCCGCGCGCGGCCGGCCGGGGCCGCGGCGCCGTGCTGCGCCGCACCCTGCCCGGCGAACTGGTCACCGCGCTGGAGGCGCTCGGCCGTTCGACCGGCAGCACACTCTTCATGACCACGCTGGCCGGCTTCCAGGCGCTGCTGCACCGCTGGACGGGCAGCCCCCGGGTGCCGGTCGGCGTGCCGGTGAGCGGCCGCAGCCGGCCGGAGTTCGAGGCCACCGCCGGGTTCTTCCTCAACACCCTGCTGCTGCAGGCCGACTTCTCGGCGGACCGCCCCTTCACCGAGCTGCTCGGCGAGGTCCGGGCGCGGGTGCTCGGCGCCTTCGAGCACCAGGAGGCGCCGTTCGAGCGGCTGGTGGAGGAGTTCGCCCCCGGCCGCGGCGGTCGCAGCCCGCTCACCCCGGTGCTGTTCGCCTTCAACGCGCACCCGGCGGGCGGCGAACCGGGCCGGCTGCGGGCCCGCACCGCCGAGGTCGACACCTCCGGCGCCCGGGCCGAGCTGTGCGTCGTCCTGGAGGCCGGCGCGGCGGGCGGCGGGCTGCGGATCGCCTACGAGTACGACCGCGGTCTGTTCGAGGAGGCCACGGTCGAGCGGCTGCACGGCCATCTCTGCCGGCTGCTCGCCGGGGCCGCCGCCGACCCGGCGCTGCCGGTCTCCCGGCTGCCGCTGCTCACCGAGGCGGAGGAGCGGCAGCTCGGCGCCTGGAACGCCACCGGCATGCCCCTGCCCGCCGACATCACCGTGGCCGACCTGGTGGCCGAGCAGGCCGCCCGGACCCCGGAGGCCGTCGCCCTGGTCGCCGCGGGCGAACAGGTCGGCTACCGCGAACTCGACGCTCGGGCGAACCGTTTGGCGCACCGGCTGATCGGTCTCGGTGTCCGGCCGGGCGACCGGGTCGGCGTCCTGCTGGATCGATCGCCCGCCCTGGTGGTCGCCCTGCTCGCGGTGCTGCGCGCGGGCGGCGCCTATGTGCCGCTCGACCCCTCCTACCCGGCGGACCGGCTGGGCTACGTCCTCGCCGACGCCGAGGTGCCCGTGCTGATCGGCACCGCCGAACTCGCCGCCCGGCTGGAGGGCCCGGTGCCCGTGCTGGTCGAGCCGGGTGAGGACGGCGAGTTCGCCGACACCGCGCCGCGGGTCCGGCGCGCGCCCGCCGATCCGGCGTACGTGCTGTACACCTCCGGCTCCACCGGGCAGCCCAAGGGCGTCGTCAACACCCATGCGGGGCTGCTGAACCACACGCTCTGGCTGCGCGACGCCTTCGCGATCGACGGCCGGGACCGGGTGCTGCAGAAGACCCCGATCGGCTTCGACGTCTCGCTGTGGGAACTGCTGGTGCCGCTCACCGCGGGCGCCGCCCTGGTGCTCGCCGCCCCGGACGGCCACCGCGACCCGCGCTACCTGGCGCAGGTGGTCGCCGAGGAGCGGATCACCGTGGTGCACTTCGTGCCCTCGATGCTCCAGGTCTTCCTGGACGGCGCCGACCCGGAGGCGCTGCGCGGGGTGCGACAGATCCTGTGCAGCGGCGAGACGCTGCCCGGCGAACTGGTGCGCCGCTGCCGGGCCGCCGGGATCACCGCCCCGATCGACAACCTGTACGGGCCGACCGAGGCCGCCGTGCACGTGACCCGCTGGACCTGCACCCCGGAGGACTCCGCCGGCGTGCCGATCGGCCACCCCGTCGCCAACACCGCGCTGCACGTGCTGGACGCCTACGGCTCGCCCGTCCCGGTCGGCCGGCCCGGCGAGCTGTTCCTCGGCGGAGTGCAGGTGGCCGCCGGGTACTGGGGCCGCCCGGACCTCACCGAGGAACGGTTCCTGCCCGACCCGTTCTCCGCGGACCCGGCGTCCCGGCTCTACCGCACCGGCGACCTCGTCCGGCGCCGCCCGGACGGCGCCCTGGAGCACCTCGGCCGGCTGGATCACCAGGTGAAGCTGCGCGGTCTGCGGATCGAACTCGGCGAGATCGAGGCCGTGCTGACGAGCCACCCGGCGGTCGCCGAGGCAGTGGTGCTGCTCCGTGAGGACACCCCGGGCGAGCCCCGGCTGGTCGGCTACTGGGTGCCCGCCCCGGACGGCCCGGGCGAGCCGGCGGAGGCAGAGGTCCGCGCCCACCTGGCCCGGCTGCTGCCGGGTTACATGGTGCCCGCCGCCCTGGTGGCCGTCGGCGCCATGCCGTTGTCGGCCAACGGCAAGACCGACCGCAAGGCGCTCGCCGCGGCCCCCGCCCCGGCCGCGCGCACGGCCGGCTACGAGGCCCCGCGGGACGAGGTGGAGGAGACCCTGGCCGCCCTCTACGGCGAACTGCTCGGCCGCGAACGGGTCGGCATCCGGGACGACTTCTTCGACCTCGGCGGACACTCGCTGCTGGCCACCCGGCTGGCCGCCCGGATCCGCCGCGACTTCGGCGTCGACCTGCCACTGCGCGACCTGTTCGACGCGCCCACCGTGGAGGCGCTGGCCGTCCGGGTGGTCGAGGCCGTCCTCGGCGGCCTGGACGAGGACCAGTTGGAGGCCGTGCTGTCGGCCGACCCCGAGCGGGCGCCGGGCGCCTGACCGCAACCGGACACCACCGACGAGACCGAGACGAGGGCAGGACATGGGCAGGCGGCCGCGGATCCCCGAGGTGCTGCACAACCGCAACTACGCGCTGTACTGGACCGGGCAGAGCCTCTCCATCCTCGGCGACGCCATCGTGCCGGTCGCCCTGGCCTTCGCGGTGCTGGACCTCGGCCGCGGCGCCGGTGCGCTCGGCCTGGTCCTCGCCGCGGGCATCGTGCCCGGGGTCCTGCTCGTCCTGGTCGGCGGCGTCGTCGCCGACCGGATCGAGCGGCGCCGGCTGATGGTCGTCTGCGACCTGGTCCGGTTCGGCTCGCAGGCCGCCCAGGGCGTCATGCTCTGGACGGGCCACGCCACCCTGCTCTCCCTCGTCCTGCTGCAACTCGTCTGGGGCACCGCGGCGGCGTTCTTCCGCCCGGCCTCGACCGGTCTGGTCGCCGAGTGGGTCGAACCCGACCGGCTGCACCAGGCCAACGGACTGGTCGGGTTGAGCGACAACCTCGCGTACACGGTCGGCCCGGCCGTCGCGGGCGTGCTGATCGCGGTGTTCAGCCCCGGCTCGGCGCTGCTCGCCGACGCGCTGACCTTCGGCGCCAGCGCACTCGCCCTCTCGCTCGCCCGCCCCCTGGCGCGCGGCACGGCCGGCCCGGCGGAAGCCTCGCCGCCGATGCTGCGCGGACTCGCCGAGGGCTGGCAGGAGTTCCGCTCCCGCACCTGGCTCTGGTCGATGGTGCTGTGGGCCGCGACCTTCCATCTGCTGGCGCTGCCCTCGGTGCTGGTGCTCGGACCGGCCGTCGCCAAGGCCGACCTCGGCGGAGCCTCCGCCTGGGCCGCCGTCGCCGCCTGCTCGGGCCTCGGCGCGGTGGTCGGCGGTGTGATCGCGCTCCGGTACCGGCCGCGCTTCCTGCTGCGCGCCACCTTCGTACCGCTCGGCCTGTACGGGCTGCAGCTGGTGGCGCTCGCCGTCCCCGCGTCGACGGCCGTGGTCGCCGGTGCGGCGCTGGTCGGCGGGGTCGGTGTGGCCATGTTCAACGTGTACTTCTACACCGCGATGCAGCAGCACATCCCGCTGCCGGTGATGTCCCGGGTGGCCTCCTACGAGTGGCTGGGCAGCATCGCCCTGCTGCCCGTGGGGCAGGCGCTGGTGGGTCCGGTCGCCGCGGCGACCTCGGTGCAGGGCGTGCTGCTGGTGGCCGGCGGCTGGATGCTGGTCTCCCCGGTGGTGCTGTACCTGATCCGCTCCGCACGGGAGCTGCGCGCCGTGGACGGCGCCCCCGAGGCCGAGTCCGTGGCCGCGGTGCCGGTGGTGGCCGCCGCCGGCGAGCCGGCTTGACTGTCCGTCAGCCGGTCAGCGACCGCTTCGGCCCGAGGACGCAGAACTCGTCGCCCTCCGGGTCGGCGAGCACCGTCCAGCCCGCGCCGGCCGGCTGGCCGACGTCCACGAGACGGGCGCCGAGCACCAGCAGCCGGGCCACCTCGGCCTCCCGGTCGTCCGGGACGAGGTCCAGGTGCAGCCGGTTCTTGCCCCGCCGGCGCTCCGGGACGGGCACGAACACCAGCCCCGGGTAGGCGTGTTCGTCGGCGCCGACGACGACCTCGTCGGCGCTCTCCAGCAGGATCCGCTGGCCGAGCGCGGCCGCCCAGAACCGGGCCAGGGCGGCCGGATCGAGGGCGTCCACGGCCACCTGGTACAGCCGGACGGTCATGCGGCGAACCCCTCCTCGGTGGCCAGCCCCGCACGGTAGGCGAAGGCGACCAGCTGCGCGCGGTCCTTCAACTCCAGTTTGGTGCGCAGCCGGTAGACATGGGTGCGGACGGTGGCCTCGCCGATGCACAGTCTGGCGGCCATCTCCAGCGGCGCGAGGCCCTCGGCGATCAGCCGGAGCACCTCCCGCTCACGGATGGTCAGTGAGTCGAGGGCGGAGCGGGAGTCGGGCCGCACCCGGCGGCTGCCGGCCGTCCGGTACCACTCGACGAGGCGGTGCGAGACGCTGGGCGAGAAGACCGCCTCGCCGCGGGCGGCGGCCCGGACGGCGGCGGCCAGCTCCTCGCGGCTGGTGTCCTTCACCAGCAGGCCGTGGGTGGGCGCCTGCAGGACGTCCTTCACCATGTCCTCGTTGTCGTGCTGGGCGAAGACCACCAGGCGGGGCTGGAGCGGCAGCCGTTCGGCTTCCAGCCGGCGCAGCAGGTCGAGGCAGGACATTCCGCGCAGGTGCAGGCCCGTCACCAGGACGTGCGGACCGTGGACGGCGGCCAGGTGGACGGCGCGGGCGCCGCTGTCGGTGGCGGCGACCACCTCGATGTCGGCGGCCGGGGCGAGCAGGGTGCAGAGCCCGTCCCGGATGACGGAGGACTCGTCGACGATCATGACTCGAACGGACGGCGGGGGCGCACCGGCGGGGTTGCTGCTCCGGGGTGCGACGGCTGGCCCTGGCATCACTACCTCGCAACTCGTGGTCGGCACCGTTTCCCGTGTGATCCGTGGTGACGGAGACAACCGCCGGCGATGGGGTGCCACGCGTGTATCGGTAATTAACATACTATCGCGAAGGAATGTTGGGTCAACGATTTCCGGCCATCACCGACAAAACATTGCTAACCGGTTAACCGCGGTTCAGCGGAATCGTCAGTTGATAGCTCCGCACCGCGGTTTCGGTGAACACCGCCCGCTGCTCGCCGCGGCTCGGACCGGCAGTCATCTCCGCAGCAGAATCGATCACTTCGCGATAGGAGGCGGCCAGGGAGCAGACCGGCCGGTCCGATCCGAACATCAGCCGTTCGGGGCCGAACGCCATCAGCACGATCGCGGCCCACGGGCGGAGATCCGCCGCCGTCGAGTTCCGCCAGGGCGCCTCTGTGACCAGTCCGGAGGGCTTTGCCACCGTGTTCGGCAGAGCTGCGAAGGCCCGCAGGCGGGCGGCCCAGGGCTCCGACTCGCCCGAGGCGACGGGCGGTTTCCCGAGGTGGTCGAGGACGTAGCGGAGCTCCGACACCCGAGCCGCGGCGACGGTGGCGGCGGTGGCGGCGGGCAGGTGGCGCGGCAGCACGACGAGGTCGTCGGCGAGCCCCGCCGCGACGACGGCTCGCAGGCCGCGCAGCACCTCGGACCGCAGCAGCCACTCCGGGTCGGGCTCGCCTGCACCTGGTGCCGGATCGCCACCATGCGTTCACCGCCGGGAAGTTCGCGCAGCCCGGCGAGGGAGTCGGCGATCCCGGGCGCGGTCAGGTCGGCCCAGCCGACGACGCCGACGACCAGCGGGGCGGCGGCGGCGAGCGCCAGCAGTTCCGGTGTCTCCTCGGCGACCGTCACCGTCTGCACCAGGACGGGTGGCCGCCACTCCGGCCGCCCGGGCCTCGGACCGGAGGTCGTCCAGGGCGAAGTCCCGCCCGAGCGGATCGAGTCCGTCCGCGGCCAGCCAGTCCTGCGCACGGACGGCGAGGTCCCAGGCGTGGTGGTGGGAGTCCACCATCGCGCCGCGTACACCCGACGGTGCGGTCACGCCCCCGCCGGGGACTGGGTCGGACGGGTCGAGCAGTCCCTCGGCCCGCCAGTCCGCCCACAGGTCCGCCCATGGCTCCGCGGGCAGCGGACGGGCGAACTGCGCGACGGCGTCACGCACTTCCTCCTCGCCGCGCAGGCCGAGCAGCACCCCGGCGACCGCCGGGTGGCCGGTGGTCCCTCACGCCACCAGCAGCTCCGCCACCAGCTCCGCGAGCTCGTCCGGCGACATCACCCGGATGCCCAGCTCCTCGGCCTTCGCCCGCTTGGAGCCGGCCTTCTCGCCCGCGACCAGCAGGGTGGTGCGCTTGGACACCGACGAGGAGGCCTTGCCGCCGGCCCGCTCGATGAGCTCGTTGATCTGGTTGCGGCTGAGGTCGGCGAGCGGGCCGGTCATACTGCCCGTCACCACCACGGCCTCCCCGGCCAGCGGTCCCGCGGGGCCGTCCTCGGAGGCGGCTGCGGTCGCGGCCGGCGGGGTGACGGCAGTACCGACGCCGCGCGCCGCCAGCTTGTCCAGCACCGGTGCGAGTGCGACGAGTTCGGCGACGATCACGGTGGCCTTCTCCGGGCCGATGCCGTCGACCTCGGCGAGCGTCTCGGTGTCCGCGGCGCGGATCGCGGCCATGCTGCCGAAGTGGGCGGCGATCCGGCGGGACATCGAGCGGCCGGTGCCGAGCACGCCGAGCGCGCAGAACACCCGGTTGAGCGGCCGCGTCCGGGCCTCCTCGATCGCGGCGAGCAGGTTGTCGGCGCTGGTCTCGCCCATCCGGTCGAGGGTGAGGAGCTGTTCGCGGGTGAGCGTGAAAAGGTCGGCGAGGTCCGCGACCAGGCCCGCCTCGACGAGCTGGACGGCGCGGGTGCCGCCGAGCCCCTCGACGTCCAGCTGGTCGCGCCCGACGGCGTACCGGATCGAGGCGACCGCCTGGCAGCCGCGGCCGCGCACGCATCGCCACCGCTGCTGCGAGGTGTCGATGGCGTCGCCGCAGCGCGGGCAGGCGGCGGGGAAGACGATCGGCTGTTCCTCGCCGGTGCGCTGCTCGACGAGCGGCGCCTCGACCCGCGGGATGACGTCGCCCGCGCGGTGGACGAAGACCTGGTCGCCGATCAGCAGGCCGCGGCGGGTGATGTCGGCGGGGTTGTGCAGGGTGGCGTAGGTGATGGTGACGCCGTCGACCTCGACCGGCTCCAGGACGGCGCGCGGGGCGATGACGCCGGTGCGGCCGACGTTCCACTCGACGCCGAGCAGCCGGGTGACCTTGTGCACGGCGGGCAGCTTGTAGGCGACGGCCCAGCGCGGGGCGCGCGAGCCGGCGCCGGCCTGCTCCTGGTCGGCGGCGGCGTCGGCCTTCACCACGATGCCGTCGATGCCGAAGGGCAGGGTGGCGCGCAGGGCGGCGATCGCGTCGATCCGCTGCCGGACCTCGTCGACGCTCTCGCAGCGGCCCGGCCGGGCGGCGGTCGTCGCGGCGGTGTTGGCGCCGAGTGCGGCGAGCCGGTCGAGCAGGGCGCTGTGGCCGAGTTCGCCGAGGCCGATCGCGCCGTAGGCGAAGAAGGTGAGCTCGATCCGGTACGGGCGGTCCTTGGCGCGCAGGGTGCCGGCGGCGCCGTTGCGCGGGTTGGCGAAGGGGGTGGCGCCGTGCGCGGTGCGCACCTCGTTGGCGTGCTCGAACTGGCTCTGGGTGAGCAGGACTTCGCCGCGCAGTTCGAGGTCGAGCGGCTCGGCGAGGTGCTGCGGCAGGCCGAGGACGGCGTCGGCGGCGTGGCCGATGTCCTCGCCGGCGAGGCCGTCGCCGCGGGTGATCAGCCGGACGAGCCGGCCCTGCCGGTAGCGGGCCGCGACGGCCAGGCCGTCCAGCTTGGGCTCGACGCACCAGCCGTCGACGGGCCGGCCGAGCCTGCGCTCCAGGCCGGCCGCCCAGGCGGCCAGCTCCTCGGCGGAGAAGACGTTGTCGAGGCTGAGCATCGGCACGGTGTGCGGGACGTCCCCGACGGCCGCGCCGCCGGCCACCTTGCCGGTGGGCGAGTCGGGCAGCGCGTCGCCCGGGTGGGCCTGCTCGTAGGCCTCGATCGAGCGCAGCAGCGCGTCGTACTCGTCGTCGCCCAGCGGCGTGGCGCCGTCGGCGTAGTAGGCCGCGGCCGCCTGCACGGCGGTGGCGACGGCATCGGCATAGGCGGCGTGGGTGGCCAGGGCGGCTGCGTCCTTCATGTCGAACATCATCTCGACCGGCACTGACATTCGGAGCGGCCGGTTCCGCGTTGACCTTTAGTCTATTTCGACTGATAGATTTCGACCATGCCACGACGCGCTCTCGACAATCCGATCGTCCCGGCCGTGCTGGGCCTGCTGCTCGAAAGCGACGCACACCCGCACCGGCTCCTCGCCGACCTGCGGGAACGCAGCGCGCACCACGCCGCCGCGGTCAACCGCGGCACCCTCTACAACACCGTCGCCGCCATGGCGGAGGCCGGCTGGGTGGCCGCACTCGGCCAGGAACGCGCCGGGAACCGCCCCGAGCGGACGGTCTACCGCATCACCGCGGCCGGCCGCGCCGAACTCGTCCGCCGGCTGGACGAGCAGATCCGCACCCCGGAGAGGGAGTTCTGGTCCTTCCTCGGCGCCGTCGCCCACCTCGGCGCACTCGGCCCGGACGGCGCGGCCGACGCCCTGGCCGAACGCGCGCGCCGGCTGCGCGAGCGCACCGCCGACGACGAGCGGCGCCTCGCCGAAGCCCTGGCGGCCGGCGTGCCGCGGCTCTTCGTCATCGAGGCGGAGTACGCGCTCGACCTCGCCCGCACGGAGACCGCGTGGGTCGAGTCGCTGGTCGAGGAGATCCGCACCGGCACGCTCGCCTGGCCCTCCGCACCCGCCGACCGCGGCCGCCAGGACGGACCCGACGGTGACTGACGGACTGCTCTTCGGGATCTACCCCGGCGGTGTCACCGGCGACGACAGCGGCGGCCTCGCCGAGGGCCCGCCCGACGACCCGGGCCGCATCACCGACCTGCTCGACCGGCTGCAGGGCCGCCCCGGCCGGCCCTTCCTGGTCCGCGCCTACACCGCGTTCGACGACACCACGGCGCCCGGCGGGTCGCACCCGACGGCCACCCCGGCCGGCGCCGAGCGGTACGCCGTCCGCGGCCGCCGGCTGGACCTCGTCGCCCAGTACCGGTCGGCGGCCGGCGACGTCCCCGGCTACTGCGCCTTCCTGCGCGAACTCGTCGAGCAGTACGGCGCGGTGACGCAGACCCTGCAGGTGGCGGAGGAGCCGAACGTCACCGGGAACCCCGTGCTGGACGGCCACTACCCGTCGGTCCGCGAGGCGGTCGTCCGCGGCGTGCACACCGCCCGCGCTCGGGCCCGCGAACTCGGCCACCATCACCTGCGGATCGGCTTCAACACCACGCCGCTGTTCGGCCCGGCGACGGCCTTCGTCAGCGAACTCGCCGAGCTCGGCGGCCCCGCCTTCCTCGCCGAACTCGACTACGTGGGACTCGACTTCTTCCCCGACGTGTTCCGCCCGGTCGCGCCGGCCGAACTCGCCGGCGCGGTCGCCGGAGTGCTCCGCCACCACCGGGAGAACGTCCTGGCGCCCGCCGGCCTCGGGCGGCTGCCGCTGCACATCACCGAGCACGGCTGGCCCACCGGCCCCGACCGGACACCACACCGACAGGCCGAGGTGGTCGAGGCGGTGGTCGGCACGGTCGCCGCGCACGCGCGGGAGCTGCGCCTGAGCGGCTACACCCACTTCGCACTGCGGGACGCCGACAGCGCCGCACCGGGGCTCTTCCACCGGTTCGGGCTCACCGCCGACGACTACACGCCCAAGCCCGCCTTCGACACCCTGCGGTCGCTGGTGGGCCGCTACAGCGCCTGAGGCCCGCCGCGGCCCAGACTGGTGGCGGACGGACCGCCGCCGACGGGAGGACAGCGTGACCACGGGCAGCTACGCGCAGGTCAACGGGCTCGACCTGTACTACGAGGAGCACGGCAGTGCGACGGGGCGGCCGCTGGTCGCCCTGCACGGCGGACTGCTGACCGCCGACCTGTGCTTCGGCGCACTGCTGCCCGTGCTCGCGCCCGGGCGCCGGATGATCGTCCCAGAGTTGCAGGGGCACGGGCACACCCGGGACACCGACCGCCCGTTCCGGGTCGACCTGCTCGCCGAGGACGTCCTCGCACTGATGGACCGTCTCGGCATCGCCCGCACCGACCTGCTCGGCTTCAGCCTCGGCGGCTACGCCGCGTTGCAGCTGGCACTCGACCACCCGGAGCGGGTCGACCACCTCGTCCTCGCCTCCACCAACTACCGGCCCGAGGGCTACCACGAGGAGATCCGACAGCCCCGGCTCCAGCACGGATCCAACCGGATGCCCACCCCCGACGACTTCGCCGAGATGCGCGCGGCCTACCTCGCCGTCTCCCCGGAGCCCGACCACTTCGACGCCTTCGCCGCCAAGGCCTCCGACGCGGTCGCCGCCTTCGAGGGCTGGCCGACCGAACGGCTCCGCACCCTCCGGACGCCCACCCTGCTCGTCGTCGGCGACCACGACTTCGTCCGCCTCGACCACGCGGTGGAGATGTACGACCTCATCCCGGACGCCCGGCTCGCCGTCCTGCCGCGCACCACCCACATGGACGTGATGCGGCGCACCACCCTGCTCACCCCGCTGCTGCAGGGCTTCCTGCCCACCGGCTGAGCCCTGCCGACAACCCCTTTGACCTGCGGCGCCCGGTCGGCGACCATGCTCCGATGACCGTCGAGACCACCCTCGCCAAGGCCGACGCGGACCTCCGCGCCGGCCGCATACCCGTCGCCCGCCAGCGCCTGCGCGGACTGGTCGGCTCCTACCCGGCCGACCTGACTGCCCGGCGACGGCTGGCCGAGGTCTACCGGCTGTACGGCGAACCCGCCCAGGCCGGCCGCTGGACGTACCTGGACGAGGACCGCGACCCGGCGGAGACCGCCGCCTTCGAGGCCCGCTACGCGAATCCGCTCGACCGGATGGCGGCCCTGGCCTGGCGCGGCCCGGAGGAGAAGGCCCCGACCGAGACCGCCCGGGCCCGGCTGGCCGAGGTCCGCACGGCCGCCTCCGCGCACCTGGGCCGGCCGGTCCGCTGGTGGAACGTGCAGGCGGCCCGCACCCGCGAGATCGGCACCGGACTACTACGCGGAAGACGGCGGAATGCTGCGCTGCTCCGTCCTCACCCTGGTCGTCCTGCTCCTGCTCGGCCTGGCGGCGCTCGGCGCCGTCACCGCCGTCCGATGGCTGCTCTGACCCCGCGTCCGGCCGCACCCGCCTTGGCCTCCCCTTGACGCACAATTGACCTGATCACGGGCGAGGCACGCCGAGCGCCGTCGCTACCGTCGGGGCCATGTCACCCCTCCCCCGGACGCCGGCGATCCCGGTGCTGCCGTACCGCAAGCCGACCCGTGGCCGCGACTACTGGGTCTTCGACGACGTGCTGCCCGACGCGGAGGCCGTCCGGACCCGCACCCTGGCCCGCGACGACTGGAGCGAGGGGTACCCCCACAAGCCGGAGACCTGGCCCGGCCTGCGCACCATGCCCGGCCTCGCACCGGACGAACTCGCCCACGTCGAGGCCCTGGTGATGAAGGCCACCGGCGCCCGCCGGATCTGGCCCGAGACCGGCCCGGGCGGCGCCACCGTCAACCACAACTGCATCCAGGTGGTCGGCCAGGACGAGTGCGAGCCGCGCCCGCACACCGACTCCCGCGCCGTCTGCCGCTACGCCGCCGTCCTCTACCTCAACCCCGCGGCCCCCAAGGACTGCGGCACCAGCTTCTACCGCCAGCAGATGCCGAACGGCGCCCTGGGCGGCAACATCGTGGCGGCCCCGCACAACAACCTGGTCGACGCCCTGGGCACCCGCTTCGTGCCCTCCAACGCCTTCGTCGAGGACGTCCGTGTCCCGCACCGCTTCAACCGGCTGCTGCTGTACAGCGCCAACATCATCCACACCGCGACCGGCTACTGGGGCAGCACCCTGGAGGACAAGCGGATGACCGCCGTCTTCTTCTGGATGGCCTGACCTCCGGACCGTCCGGCCCCGACTGCGGTTCCCGTCGCCCTCCCCTCCGGTACGTCAGGTACGGAGGGCGAGGGAGTACATCCCCGCGCCGCCGCCCAGCGCGATCTCGTGACCCGCCCCCAGGCGCACGAGAACAGTTGGCCGTCGCCCCGCATGACCGCGACCGGGCGCCGACCGGCCTCGTCGTGGACCGTCATCGAGCCGTCGAGTCCGGTGGCGGCGACGAAGGCGCCGTCATGGGAGACCGCCACGCAGGTGACGGCATCCTGGTGCCCGTGGAAGACCGCGGTGCAGGCGCCCGTCGCGCGGTCCCACAGGCGCACCGTCCGGAACTCCCGGAGACCAGCCACGTCCCGTCCGGCGACACCGCCACCGACCGGATCTGCCGCCGGTGCCCCCGTCGCCCGAGGAGAGGCACCGCCGGCCGGGGCCCCACAACGGGGCCTCGGCCGGCGGCAACTCCTGCTATCGCCAGGCGGCTTACTGGTACACGCGGACGTAGTCCACGAGCATCTTCTGCGGGAGGACGGACGAGGCGTCCGGCGCGCCCGGCCAGTCGCCGCCCACCGCGTTGTTGAGGATCAGGTAGAACGGGTGGTCGTACACCCAGGGGCCGCGGGTGGCCTCCAGGGCGGTGCGGTCCACGGTGAAGAAGGCGTTGCCGTCCACGTAGAACGTCATGTGGGCGGAGTCCCAGTCCACCGCGTAGGTGTGGAAGGCATTCGCGAAGTCCGTGCCCGCCAGGGTGTACGGGGAGCCGTACCCGCCCGCGCCGTTGTAGGCGGGCGCGTGCAGCGTCGAGTACACCGAGTCGGGGACCTTGCCGACGTGCTCCATGACGTCGATCTCGCCGGAGTACGGCCACGGCGTGCCGGTCTTGAAGTTGGAGCCGAGCATCCAGAACGCGGGCCACAGGCCCTGGGTGCCGGTCACCTTGATCCGTGCCTCGGCGTGGCCGTAGGTGAAGTCGAAGTGGCCCGAGGTGTTGATCCGGCCGGAGGTGTACTGGCAGGTGGTGCTGCCGGAGAGCGGGTCGCGCGGGCAGGACGAGCCCGGGGTGACCTCCTTGCGGGCCTCGATCACCAGGTTGCCGGTACCGTCCTGGTAGAGGTTCTTGTTGCCGGTGGTGTAGTACTCCAGTTCGTTGTTGACGCCCGGGCCGGGGTCGGTGGTCCACTTGCCGGCGTCCGGCGCGGTGCCGTTGGCGGCGTTGAACTCGTCACCGAAGACCAGGCGCCCGGCCGGGAAGGACGGGTTCGCCGGCAGCGCGGGCGGGGTGACGGGGCTGCCGCCGGTGCCGAACACCTGGAACTCCCAGAGCGAGTAGCCGTACTGACTGACCCGGGCGGTGCCGTACATCCGGACGTACCGGCCGGTGCCGTTCAGGTCGGCGATGGTCTCCTTGAAGCCCTTGCCGGTGGTGGTCGAGTAGATGTCCGTCCAGGTGGCGGCGTCGTCGGAGACCTGGAGCCGGTACGCGGTGGCGTAGGCCGGGTCCCACTGCAGGATGACCTTGTGGACGGTGGCGGTGGCGCCGAGGTCGACGTAGATCCAGCCCGGGTCGCTCCAGGCGGAGGTGGCCCAGCGGGTGGCCGGGTCCTGGTCGACGGCCCGGCTCGGGGTGCAGTTGCCGCAGCCGCCGTCGTTCTGGCTGCTGGAGGCCACCGCGGGCTTGTTGTACGAGAGTTGGACGTCGCCGCCGGTGCCGCCGCCGGGGGTGCCGTAGACCTGGAACTCCCAGAGCGAGTAGCCGTACGGGGTGGCGCGGGCGGTGCCGTACATCCGGACGTACCGGCCGGTGCCGTTGACGGTGAGGTTCTGGGTGCCGCCGGTGCCGCTCGCGGTGGTGTAGACGTCCGTCCAGGTGCTGCCGTCGGCGGAGGTCTGCAGCTTGAAGCCGGTGGCGTAGGCGGCCTCCCACTGCAGGACGACCCGGCTGACGGTGGCGGTGGCACCGAGGTCGACCTGCAGCCACTGCGGGTCGGCGAAGGCGCTGGACCAGCGGGTGCCGGCGTTGCCGTCGACGGCGGCCGAGGCGGGGAAGGCCACCCCGTTCTCGGTGGAGGAGGCGGTGACGGTCCTGCCCTGGGAGAGCAGGCTCTCCGCCGCGGGGGCGGCCGGCGCGAACGGCACGAGCAGGGCGCCGAGGGCCAGCACGAGGGCGGTGAGCAGCCGGGTCAGCACCCGGTGGGGGCGCGCCGCGGCGGCCCGTGGGGCGGTGGTCATGGGGAACTCCAGCTGGGTGGGGGTGGTGCGGAGTCGATGACTGCGGTGCACGGGTGGGGCGGTGCACGGGTGGCGCCTTGCGGTCGACTCGGGCGGTCCGCGCGCCGGTGGCCGGTGCGGGCGGGTGTGCTCCATGGCCGTCCTCTGCGTGGGGAAGGGTGTCCGGTCAGGCGGAGTCGCGCAGCACCAGCGCGGTGGGCAGCACCAGTGCCGGCCCGGCCTCCTCTCCTGCCGCCAACCGCTGCACCAGGCGCACGAGTTGGCGGCCCAGGTCCTCGATGGCCCGGTGCACGGTGGTGAGTGCGGGCACGGCGGTCCGGGCGCACTCGACATCGTCGAAGCCGACCACGGCGACGTCCTCGGGCACCCGGCGGCCGGCCCGGCGCAGTGCTTCGAGGGCGCCCAGGGCCATCAGGTCGGAGGCGGCGAAGAGGCCGTCGATCCGCGGCTCCTCCGCCAGCAGCCAGGTGGCCGCGGCCCGGCCTCCCTCGACCGTGAAGTCGGCCTCGGCGACGAGCGGGCGGCGGCGGCCGCGGGCGGTCTCGCGCAGGTAGGCGGCCAGCCGGTCCTGCCCGGCCGGAGTGGACGAGGGCCCGGCGACGGTGGCGATCCGGGTGCGGCCGAGCCGCCGCAGGTGCCGGACGGCGGCTGCCGCACCGCCCGTGTTGTCCACCCCGATGTAGGGCAACCGCACTCCTCCGTAGGGGCGTTCGCTGCACACCACGGGGATGCCGGTGCCGGCGAGCAGGCCGGGCAGCGGGTCGCGGTCGTGCACCGAGGCGAGCACGACGCCGTCGACGTGCCCGCCCCGCGCGTACTGCTCGATCCGCCGCCGGCCGGCCGCCGAGCCGGCCAGCAGGATCACCAACTGCTCGTCGGACTCCTCGAGTTCGGCGGTGGCTCCGCGGATGAGGGTGGGGAAGAAGCCCTCCGAGAAGACCTGCCCCATCCCCTCCGGGAGCACCAGCGCGTACGAGCCGGTGCGGCGGCTCACCAGCGAGCGGGCGGCCTGGTTGGGCACGTAGTGCAGGTCCGCGACGGCGCGCATGACGGCCGAGCGGCGCCGCTCGCTGACCGGGTGCGAGCCGCTGACGACCCGGGAGGCAGTGGCCCGGGAGACGCCGGCGCGCTCGGCGACGTCGTCCAGGGTCGGCCGGTACCGCTCCGGGGCGGTCGGTTCCACGGACTGTCCCTCCGTACGGGCCGAGCGGCCCTCGTAATGAGAGAGCGCTCTCTCCCCTGGCGGCACGAGAGTGCCTCCGTGAATCCTTCGCTGTCAATGGCCGTGCACGACATACGCCAAAGCCGCACAGCCCTCGGCCGACTCAAGGAGAGAGCGCTCTCCCGCATTCCTTGCGAAAACGCCCGCCGGCGGCTGACAGCACCTGTCGGCGGGCGAGTCGGCGAAACGGCCGGTCAGGCCGACTGGCGGACCACCAGCGTCGGCCGGAAGACCACCATCGGCATGGTCTTCGCCGGCTCGGCGATCTGCCGCAGCACCAACCGGGCCATCTCCGCCGCCATGTCCTCCACCGGCTGGCGCACCGTGGTCAGCTGCGGGTCGCAGGCCAGCGCCGCACTGCTGTCGTCGAAGCCGACCACCGCCACGTCCTCCGGCACCCGCCGGCCGCTGCGCGACAGCACCGGCAGCGCCCCGAGGGCCATCAGGTCGGAGGCGATGAACACCGCGTCCAGGTCGGGCGCGCGCTCCAGCAGCGCCCGCATCGCGGTGGCCCCGCCGTCCTGGGTGAAGTCGCCCTCCACATGGACGATCTCGTCGCGGCCGTGCGCCGCCAGCGCCTCGCGGTACCCGTCCAGCCGCTCCCGGCTGGCCGGCATGTCCAGCGGCCCGCTGATCGTGGCGATCCGCTGCCGGCCCAGCCCGACCAGGTGGTCCACGGCCAGCCGCACGCCCTCGCGCTGGTCCACGTCCACGTAGGCGATCGAGCAGGACGAGGCCGGACGGGAGGCCAGCACGGCCGGCATGCGGGCCTCGGTCAGCCACTGCGGCAGCGGGTCGGAGGCGTGCGAGGACACCAGGATCACGCCGTCCACGTGGCCCTGCCGCAGGTAGCCCTGCAACTGGCCGCGCGACTCCGCGTCGTCCGCCAGCATCAGCACCATCTGCATCCCCTGCGGACGCAGCACCTGGATCACGCCGCTCACCACCCGCCCGAAGTGCGGGTCGGTGAACATCCGGCCGACGAACGGGTCGAGCGGCTGGCCGCGGCGCTCCGCCTCGGAGACCACCAGCGCGACCGAGTTGGTGCGCCGGGTGACGAGTGAGCGGGCCGCGGAGTTCGGCACGTAGTTGGTCGCGGCGACGGCCTCCTCGACGATCCGGCGCAGCTCGGGATCGACGGTGGACTTGCCGTTCACCACGCGGGAGACGGTCGCACGGGACACGCCGGCCACCTTGGCGACGTGTTCCAGCGTCACGGGCCTGGTCGACGGTGGCAGATCGGTGGTCACGCTGCAGTTATACCCCGAGCGCCGCCGCCGTCGGCCCCCGCCTCCCGAACCGCGGCCGCCGGGGACGGAACGACCCCGGTCAGCCGCGGGCGTGGGCGGCGGCGCGCGCCACCAGTGCGTCGTCCGGGCGGACGCCGGTGTACAGCTCGAACTGCTCGACGGCCTGCAGCACCAGGACCTCCGCACCGGTGATCACCGCGACACCGGCGGCCCGGGCGGCCCCGACCAGCGGGGTCTCCACCGGCTGGGCGACCACCTCGAAGACCGTCCCGGCCGCCGCGACGGCGCGCTCCTCGAAGGCCGACCGCTCGGCCTCGGGCCCGCCGGTCATGCCGATCGGTGTGGCGTTGACCAGCAGGCGGGCGCCCGGCCCCGGCGCTTCCGGACGCCAGTCGAAGCCGTACCGGGCGGCGAGCGCCCGGCCGGCCGCCTCGTTGCGGGCCAGCACCGTCCCGTGCCGGAACCCGGCGTCGTACAGCGCTCCGGCGACCGCCCGCGCCATGCCGCCGCTGCCGCGCAGCGCGAACTCGGTGTCGGTGGGTACCGCCCGGCGCTCCAGCAGCAGCCGGATCGCGGTGTAGTCGGTGTTGTACGCGGTCAGCCGGCCGTCGTCGTTGACCACGGTGTTGACCGAGCGCAGCGCGGCGGCGGACGGCGCCAGCTCGTCCACCAGCGGGATCACGTCCTCCTTGAACGGCATGGAGATCGCGCAGCCGCGGATGCCGAGGGCGCGCACCCCGCCGATCGCGGCCGGGAGGTCCCGGGTGGTGAACGCCTTGTAGACGTAGTCCAGCCCGAGTTCGCCGTACAGGTAGTTGTGGAACCGTGTCCCGAAGTTCCCCGGCCGGGCCGCGAGGGACATGCACAACCGGGTGTCCTTGCCGATCCGCACCGCCGTCGCTCCCTCCGTGCCGGGCCGTGTGTGGCAGCCCTGCACCGTAACCGCACGCCCTACCGGTCGTGGCGCGGCGCGTACCACCAGACGGCGAGCACCACCAGGAAGGACAGCGCCGAGAAGCCGGTGCACCACCAGGCGGTTCCGGTGCGGCCCTCCATCCATGCGTCGGTGGCGACCGTCAGGGCCCAGAGCTGGCCGACGACGACGGTGCAGCTGAGCGCCACCCGGGCGCTGAGCATCGCGGAGCGCTCGGGTTCGTGCTCGCCGCCGGCGCCGGGCCCGGGACCGGGGGCGTGCACCCGCGGGTCGGCGTAGCCGCTGGTCGCCCGGATCTGCGGATAGCGCTCGTGCAGCGGCCGGTTGAGCTCCGGCTGTGCACTGCCCGCGTGGTAGTCCTCCGGCGCGGTCACGAGCCGCACCCGATCCGGTCGGCGAGGTCCGGGTCCTGCTCGCGCAGGCTGCGGCAGAGCCCTGCCTCCTCGTTCTCGCCGGAGCGCGCGGTGCCGACCGCCCAGACCGCGCCGCGGGCGTCCTCGACCAGCAGGACCTTCGGCAGCGGCCGCGGCGGCGGTCCGGCCGTCACCTCCCCGGTACGGATGTCGAACTCGCCCTCGTGGCACGGGCAGTAGAGGTCGCCGTCGGGCCCGTGGTCGGATCGTCGGACGACTCCGCAGGCGAGGTGGGTGCAGATGGTGGAGTAGCCGACGAGCGTGCCGTCCGCGAGCCGGGCGGCTATCGCCCGGTCGTCCTCGCCGGGGTAGGCGAAGGAGACGGCCTGGCCGCGGCCGATCCGGTCGGCGATCCGCAGGGGGGTGGCGGAGCCGTCGCCGTGCCGGGGCAGCACGCCGGCGGAGACGAGGGTGGCGCCGACGGCGAGTCCGCCGGAGACGGTGGCGACGATCCGCAGGTAGTCGCGGCGGGTGGTGAGGGAGTCGGCGGAGATCCGGTCGACCAGTGCGGCGTGCTCGGGCGAAGTCCCTTCGGTGCCGTGCGGATCGGTCATCTCGCTGCTCCGTTCCCGGGCGTGGGACGCCCGTTGACCTCGACGAGCGGCAGCAGGCCGCCCGGGACGGGTGCGCGGCGTTCGGCCGGCACCACGACGGCGACCCCGGTCGCCACCTCGGCGGCGCCGAAGGAGAACTGCGCGGAGACCTCGACGCCGGGCCGTTCGGCCTGCAGTTCCTCGATCGTGCCGTAGAAGAGTGCGCCGGTCGGGCAGACGGTGGCGCACATCGGTGCCAGCCCGTACGAGGTGCGGTCGTAGCAGAGGTTGCACTTCATCTGGAGCTTGGCCTCCAGGTCGATCTTGGGCACGCCGAACGGGCAGGCGTTGACGCAGTTCGCGCAGCCGATGCAGCGGGTCGGGTCGGCCTCCTGGACGACGCCGTCGGCGGTGATCAGGATGGCGTCGGCCGGGCAGACCTGGGCGCAGGGGGCGACCGGGTCCTCGCAGTGCATGCAGAGGGTGGGCAGGGAGGCCACCGAGTGGCCCTCGTCCGGGTAGTCGAGGTGGATCATCGACTTGCCGCGGTGCGAGTCGCACTCGCGGCAGGCGGAGACGCAGGCCTGACAGCCGATGCAGCGCCCGGGGTCGATGAAGACGGTCCTGCCGAGCATCCGGTCAGCCCCTCTCGGCGGTGCCGCGGCCCTGCGGGGCGGTCGGGGGCAGCGGATCGGTGCGCGAGGCCTGCGCCTCGGGGTAGGCGGTGTGCCCGGGCGGGACGGGCGGTGCGGGGACCTCGTCCAGGGCGTCGGCGTGCTCGATCCGGACGGCGCACACCTTGTACTCGGGGATCTTGGACCGCGGGTCGAGGGCGTCGATCGTCAACTGGTTGGCGGCGACCGGGAACGGCCAGTGGTACGGCACGAAGACGTGGTCGGCGCGGATGGCCTCGGTGACCAGGGCGGGCAGTACGGTGGCGCCGCGGCGGGTGACGACGCGGACGGCGTCGCCGGTCCGGAAGCCGTGCGAGGGGTGCACCTCGACCCAGGGGCGCGGGGTCTGCTCGACCAGTCCGCCGAGCCGTCGGGTCTGGTTGCCGGAGAGGTAGTGCGCCACGGTGCGCCCGGTGGTCAGGGTCATCGGGTACTCGTCGTCGTGCGGTTCGGCCGGCGGGTGCCACTCGACGACCTGCAGGTGGACCTTGCCGTCGGGGTGGTAGGTGCGGCCGTCCTCGAACAGCCGCGGGGTGCCGGGGTGGTCGACGGACGGGCAGGGCCAGGCGATGCCGCCGGTCGCCTCCAGCCGTTCGTAGGTGATGCCGTGGTAGTCGATGACCGTGCCGGCCGAGGCGCGGCGCAGTTCCTCGAACACCTCGCGGGAGCCGGCGAAGCGGAACTTGTCGCCGGCGCCGAGCCGTTCGGCGAGTTCGCAGAGCACCCGGGTGTCGGTCAGGACTCCGGGCGGCGGCTCCTGCGCCTTGTTGTGCTTGACCACCCGGGCCTCGGCGTTGGCCATCACGCCCTCGTCCTCGGCCCAGGTGGTGACGGGCAGCACGACATGGGCGTTGGCCGCCGTCTCGGAGAGGAAGAAGTCGAGCTGGACGTGGAAGTCGAGGGTGTCGTAACCCTCTTTCACCACGCCGTGGTTGGGCAGCGAGACGAAGGGGTTGTTGCAGACGCCGAGCAGACCGCGGATCTCGCGCCGCCGCATCTGGTGCACCATCTCCATCATCGAGGTTCCGGCGGTGGGGAGTTCGGCCTCGTCGATGCCCCAGATCTCGCTGATCTCCCGGCGGTGCACGGGGTCGAGGATGGAGCGTCCGCCGGGCAGCAGGTCGGCCTTCTGGCCGTGCTCGCGGCCGCCCTGGCCGTTGCCCTGGCCGGTGATGGTGCCGTAACCGCGGCCCGGGCGGCCGAGGTTGCCGGTGGCGGTGCACAGGTTGATGACGGAGAGGCAGTTCTCCACGCCCTGGGTGTGGTGCTCGATGCCGCGGGCGTGCCAGGCCATGGCGCGCGGGGCGCCGCCGAACAACCGGGCGACCTGGACGACCTGTTCGGCAGGGATGCCGCAGATCTCCGCGGCCCGCTCGGGGGTGTAGGCGGCGACGGCCTGCCGGACCTCGGCCCAGCCGGTGGTGTGCGCGGCGAGGTAGGCCTCGTCGGTGAGGCCCTCGCGGACGACGGTGTTGAGCACCGCGTTGAAGAAGGCCGAGTCGGTGCCGGAGCGCAGCGCGACGTGCACGTCCGCGGTGCGGGCGACCGCGGTCTGCCGGGGGTCGACGACGATCAGGACGGCGCCGCGGTCCCGGGCGCCCCACACGTACTGGGTCATCACGGGGAAGCACTCGCCGATGTTGGCGCCGGCGATCAGCAGGCAGTCGGTCTGCAGGATGTCGGCGAACGGGTTGGCGGCGCGGTCGATGCCGAAGGCGAGCTTGTTGGCGCCGGCGGCGCTGACCATGCAGAGCCGGCCGTTGTAGTCGAGGTTCCGGGTGCGCAGTGCGACCCGGGCGAACTTGCCGACCAAGTAGGTCTTTTCGGAGTAGAGGCTGGCACCGCCGAGCATGCCGAAGGCGTCCCGGCCGTGCTCGGCCTGGATGCGGCGGATGCGTTCGGCGATGTGGTCGAGCGCCTCGTCCCAGCCGGCCTCGCGGAAGGGCTCGTCGCGGGAGCGGCGCAGCAGCGGGGTGGTGAGCCGGTCGGGGTGGTTGACCTGCTGGTAGGCGTTGAGGCCCTTGGGGCACAGGCGCATCCGGTTGATGTCGTGGTTGCGGGGTTCGACGCCGAAGACCTTTCCGGCCCCGCTCACGCGCAGGTACATGCCGCACTGGACGCCGCAGAAGCAGCAGTGGGTGGGCACCAGGGTCTCGTCGGTGAGGTCGGCCCGCCAGCCGCCCGCGGGCAGGCCGCCGGCGTCGCGGAAGCCGCGGGTGCCGGGCGGCGCGATCACCCGGTCGATGCGGCGGGTGGCCGGGTCGGTCACCGGAAGCCCCGTTTCACCTGGGAGAGGTAGGCGCCGCCGCGCAGCACCCGTTTGCAGCGGGGGCAGGTCTCGGCCCAGCTGTCGAAGTCGAGGCGGAGGTCGCGCATGGTGCCGCGGAGGTTGGCGATGTACGCGGCGGTGTCGATCGGCCGGCCGCAGTTGCGGCAGTGCAGGATCTCGCCGTCGGTGCGGGAGACGAGTTTGAACAGCTGCATGCCGACGGCGGCCGGGCGCTGCACGATGTGGAAGAACTTGCCGAACGGCAGGTAGACCAGGGTGAGGACGACGGACGCCATGTGCAGCACGGAGAGGAACTGGTAGCCGCCGCCGTGCAGGAGGATCTCCGAGAAGGTGAGCAGCAGCCCGGTGACGGAGACGGTGATCAGGGCGAGCAGCGGGACGAGGTCGTAGCCGAAGCGCTGTCCGCTGGTGGCCTGCCGGTCGTGCATCCGGCGCCACAGGAAGTAGCCGCTGCCGGCGACGACCATCACGGCGGCCAGGTCGAGGCCGTGGTAGAGCACCCGGCCGAGGAAGCCGTTGTAGGTGAAGCCGAGGATCTCGACGCCCCACAGCCGCATCCGGTAGCCGGGGCCGTCCGGGCCGACGGCGGTGAAGGTGAACCAGCCCCAGGTCAGCGGGAAGGTGATGGCGGCGGCCAGCAGGCAGCCCCAGAAGAGGAGTTGGTGGGCGGCCCAGCGGGCGTGCGAGCGGGCGCCGAGGAATTTCTGGAAGCCGAGGTAGGTGACGGCGAGGCGGGGCAGTGCGGTGGGCAGCCGGCGCAGGTTGTGCCAGGAGAGCGCGGCCCGCCACCCCTGCCGGAAGAGCCGGGCGGCCGCCGGGGCGGAGATCCAGACGGTGTAGCGGTAGACCACGCCGAAGGCGAGGAAGACGGTGGCGACGGCGTACGGCACGAGCGCGGAGTCGAAGTCCCGCAGTCCGCGGCTGCCGAGCACGATCGCGAGGATCAGCAGCGCCGAGGCGGCGCCCGCGGCGAGGGAGGCCCGCAGCGCGACCCGGCGGGGGGCGGGCGGCTCGGGCGGGGATACCGGGGGTGCCTCGTCCGGCAGGCTGGTGGTCGCCACCCGGCGCCTCCCGTCATCGTGTCCGCAGGCATCCCGACGACCGTATGCGGGCCGGTGTTTCCCGGCCCCTCCGGAGACCCGCCCGGGTGACCGGACACCCCGGGCACGGTGCGGCCCCGCCGCGTCCGAGGGGTGTCAGGGCAGCGGGCGGACGACCGTGCCGTCCGCGCGGGCGCCCTCGACGGTCGGGCGGGCGGGCCCGGGGCGGTCGAGGACGAGGGTGCGGTCGCGGGAGGAGCGGTCGGCGGCGCCGGGCTCGTGCACGGTGAGGCGGACGACGCGGCGGCTGGCGGCGACCAGCAGCAGGTCGTGGCCGTCGGGGGCGCGCCACCGGCTCCAGGCCACGGTGTCCTGGTCGAAGCGGCTGCAGCCGCGGCCCTCGGCGAAGCCCGTCCGGGCGGGGGCGGCCGCGCCGGGCAGCAGGAGTTCGGTGGCGGCGGAGCCCGTCCCGTTCCAGCGGTCGGTGCGCAGGCAGACCCAGGTGGCGGTGCCGGCCTGCTGGGGCAACGGCTGGACGGCGAACGCCCACGCGTTCAGCGCCTTGACGTCGGGGCCGCGGTCGGGCAGGTCGCAGACCGTCCGGGCCCAGGTGGTCAGTGCCTCGGAGCCGGTGGCCTCGCGGGGTGCGCGGGCGGCGCCGGCGGTCGGCGGCGGGGTGTAGGTGAGGTGGGCGGGGGCGAGGCCGCCGAGGTCGGTGAGCAGGAAGGCGTGCTCCTCGGCGACGGTCGGCGAGGAGCGCAGCTGCAGGGCGGTGAGGTCGGGGCAGCCGCCGGTGGCGGCCGCGGGCACCGGGTCGGTGACGCCGTCGTGCCGGGCGAGCGGGCGGGCGGGGCGGTCCGGCTCGCGGAGGTTGCGGAGCTCGGCGTCGGCGATCCAGGGGGCGAGCAGGTAGCGGACGGAGTCGCCGGTGCGGTGCAGCACCAGAGCGGCCGCGGTGGTGACGTCGGAGTCCTCGGCGGTGGCGAGCAGCAGGCCCGCGCCGTCCGTCCAGCGGGCGATCCGGCCGCCGTCGGAGAGCAGGACGACCGGGTCGCCGTCGACGGTGCCCGCGTAGAGCAGGTGCGGGGTCCCGGCGGGCGGTTCGGCGGTGGTGCCGGGTTCGAGGCGGGCGGGGGCGGCGCGCCGCCAGGCGGCGAGGGCCCGGCCGAGCAGGGCCCGGTCGCCGGTGCGGTCGCCGCGGGCGGGCCAGGCGGTGTGGTCGAGCCGCGCGGTGCGGCTCCACAGGTCCGGGTCGACCCGGACGAGGCCGTCGGCACCGACGGCGGCACCTGCCGCGGCCCGGTCGGAGCTCGGCAGCCGGACGGCCGGGGCGCGGGACTCCCGTACCGCGAGCTCCGCGCCCAGGCCGAGCGGCAGGAGCAGCAGTGCGGCGGCGGCGAGCCGGGCGGCCCGGCGGCGGCGGATCAGGTCGCCGGGCCGGACGCGCACGGTGCACGGGTCGAAGCGCTCGCCGTCCCAGTGCCCGGCGAGTTCGGCGGGCACCGCCGCGGCCTCCTTGCGGGCCCGGTCGGGGCGGGACTCGCCGGCCCGGATCAGCAGGGCGGTGATCTCGGCGGGCGGCAGGTCGTCGACGGCGCGCAGCGCGTAGGCGGCCCGGCCGGCCGGGCTCAGCGCGGCGAGGGCGCGGTCCAGGGCGCGGGCGGCGGAGTCACCGTCGGCCGTGGTGAGGCGCAGGCCCCAGACCTGCGGCAGCAGCCGCAGGGAGCGGTCGCCGGGCCGGTGGGCGGCGCCGAGCGCGCGGCGCACCACGCGGTCGCGCAGCTCCTCGTACAGCTCCTCGGCCGGTCCGCGGCGGTCGGCGGGGTGCCAGGGCGGTCCGGCCAGGGCGCGCTGGGTGACGGCGTGGGCGCGCAGCAGCCGCCGACGGCGGTCGGCGCCTGCGGGCAGCACGAGGTAGGCGATCCGGGCGAGGCGGCGGTAGTTGACGACCAGGATCTCTTCGGCGTCGCTCAGCACCACGTCGTCGCCCTGTCCGGCCTGCCCGGTGGCCTGCCCGCCGGCGGGCCCGGGCTCGTCGGGCGGTTCTGCGGTGCCCTGCCCGGGAGTGCGGGACGGGTCGGCGGGCCTCGGCGCGGGGCGGCGCAGGGTGCGGCGGTCCATGGGAGCGGGCTCCGGTGGCTGGCGGTACGGGCGGCAGCCGGGGTGGACTGCAGATCATCCAACGAGTCGATCATGCGATGGTTGCGGCCCCCACCGGCCCGGGGACGCGCTGCTCGGACCAGACGGTCTTGCCGCGCTCCCCGTACCGGGTGCCCCAGGTGCGGCTCAGGTGCATCACCAGGAACAGGCCGCGGCCGCCCTCGTCCCCGCTGCGGGCGAGCCGCATGTGCGGGGCGGCGGAGTTGCCGTCGGTCACCTCGCAGAGCAGGCCGCGGTCGCGGATCAGCCGCAGCCGGACGGGCCCCCGGCCGTAGCGGATCGCGTTGGTCACGAGCTCGCTGACGATCAGTTCGGTGTCGTCGGCGATCGCGTCCAGCCCCCAGGCGGTGAGCTGCTGGGAGACGAGGGTGCGGGCGGTGGCGACCACGGCCGGGTCGGCGGGCAGCGTCCAGATGGCGACCCGGTCGCTGCCGAACACCTTCGTCCGGGCGAGCAGCAGCAGCGCGTCCTCGTCCAGGCGGTGCGGCACGGCGGCGTACGCGACGTCGTCGCAGAGTTCGCGCAGGCTGCGGTCGGGGTGCGCGAGCAGGCGGCGCAGCCGGTCCCGGCCGGCCGGGTCGCCGGGGTCGGCGCCGGCGGTGAGGCCGCGGGTGTGCAGGGCGAGCAGGCTGCCCTCGGGCAGCTCGGTGGTGACCGCCTCGTAGCCCTCGCCGCCGCCGCGCCCGAGGGCGGGGCCGACGGGCACCTCGAAGTCGAGCAGCCCGCCGTCGCGGGCGATCGGCACCAGCGTCGGGTGGCCGGCCGCGGCGGCGCTGCACCGGCCGGTCACCGGGTCGTAGACGAGGTAGAGGCAGCTCGCGGCGACGGCCGGCCCGCCCGGTTCCGGGACGGTCTCCTCGTCGAGGCGCCGCACCGTTTCGTCGAGGGCGCCGAGCAGTTCTTCGGGCGGGAGGTCCTGGCGGGCCAGCGTCTGCACGACGGTGCGCAGCTGGCCCATGGTGGCGGCCGCCTCCACGCCGCGTCCGGCGACGGTGCCGCAGACCAGGGCGACCCGCCCGCCGGAGAGCGGGACGACGTCGAACCAGTCGGCGCCGGCGTCGCCGGACAGGTGCAGGTAGGCGGTGTCGACGGCGGGCAGGTCGGGCGGCCGGGCGGGCAGCAGGCGGCGCTGCAGCGTGGTGGCGATGGTCCGCTCGTACAGGTACTGCCAGGCCCGGTGGACGCTGAGCGCCGTCCGGTCGGCGAGCTCGGCCGCGAGTTCGAGGTCCTGCTCGTCGTACGGGGTCTCGGTGCCGGCGCGGATGAAGACGGCGAGGCCGAGCGCCGTGCCGTGCACGGTGAGCGGGGCGACGACCAGCGAGTGGGCGCCGGCCTCGGCGAGCCGCCGGGCCCGTGCCGGGTCGGCGGCCAGTAGCGGCTCGTCCGCGGTGAGGCGGGCGATCAGCCGGGGGCGGTGGTCGTGCAGGCTCTGGGTGAGCACGGTCGGGAAGGTCAGCGAGATCAGCGTGCCGGTGGGCACCGAGGAGCGGAACTGCTCGACGGAGCGGAGCACGGTCCGGCGCAGCGGCGCGTCGGCGGCGACCGGGCCGACGGGCAGTCGGCGGCCGCGCAGGACGTCGTCCAGCAGGTCGACGATCACGGTGTCGGCGAAGCGTCCGATCGCCACCTCGGCGAGTTCCCCGGCGGTCGCGGAGGCGTCCAGCGTGGAGCCGATCAGCCGCTGCGCGTCGTGCAGGATCGCCAGCCGCTCGGCGGTGGCCTGCTGCTCGGTGATGTCCTCGACCATCACGGCGAGGCCGAGCACCCGCCCGCCGGGGGCGCTCAGCCGGAAGACCGAGAGCGAGGCGACCATCTGGTGCTCCGGGTCGTGCGGCGGGGTCCCGGCGATCTGCAGGCGACGCACCGAGTTGCCGGTGGCGAGGACGGCCCGGGCGACCTCGGTCAGCTTCTCGTGCGGGAAGCCGGGGGCGAACTCCTCGACCGTCCGGCCGACCACGGCGTCCGGCGGCAGGCCCCGCATCCCGCGCGCCGCCGTGTTGAACCGCACCACCCGCAGGTCGGGGTCGAGCACGAACAGTCCGGCCGGGGCGCGGGTGAACAGCGCCTCCAGCAGCGCGGCGTCGGTGCGGTCGCGGTCGTTCGGCTCCACGGGTGCACCCCTCTCCTGGCAAGGGCCTGATCTCCACCTTGTCAGCGCCCCGGCGCGCGGCAAGTCGGCACCGGGCGGCGTGCGGATGCAGCCCGGTGGCCCGCCCGCGACGATGGAGGGCAGACCTGCTGCCGGAAGGCGGTGACGCCCGTGGCCGACGACCGGGTGTGGCGCGTGCTGCCGTCCCCGCTCCGCGAGCTGCTGGAGGGCACGCCGGGCGCCGTCGGCGTCCTCGACACCGACCTGCGGTACGTGTACGTGAACGCGGCGCTGGCCCGGATGAACGGCGCGCCCGCCGCCGACCACATCGGCCGCACCATCGCCGAGATCGTGCCCGGCATCGACGCCCGGCTCGACGTGCTGCGGGCCGTGCTCGCGGACGGCGTCCCCCGCGAGACCACCTCCAGCGGCCAGACCCGGGTGCCCTCCCCGCTGGTTCGCCGCTGGTTCCACGGCGCCTACCACCGGCTGGAGGTGGACGGCCGCATCATCGGCCTGGCCGGCATCGTCCTGGAGGTCACCGCCTCCCGGCAGCAGCAGGACGAACTGGAACGCGCCCGCGAACGGCTCGCCATGCTCGACAGCGCCTCCACCCGGATCGGCACCACCCTCGACATGGACGCCACCTGCGTGGAACTCGCCCGCTTCCTCGTCCCGGAACTGGGCGACGCCGCCTCGGTGGACGTGCTGCCGCCCGACGACGCCCCCGACCCGCACACCGCCCCCGGCACCCTGCGGCTGCGCCGCGCCTCCCTGGTGGCCGTGCCCGAACTCGAGGAGTGTGCGCGGGCGCTCGGCAAGACCGGCGAGCACATCGACCACCAGCCCGGATCGGCCGCCCGGCGCGCCCTGGAGACCGGCCGACCGGTGGTGGAGAACCTGCCGACCGACGAACGCCTCGGCCGGGCCGCGGCGAGCGCCGACCGGCTGGCGGCGCTGCGCCGCGGCGGCGTGCACTCCGGGATGGTGGTGCCGCTGGTGGCCCGTGGCCGGGCGCTCGGCACGGTCACCCTGATCCGGGCCGGCGACTCCCCGCTGTTCACACCGGAGGACGCGGTGGTGGTCACGGACCTGGCGCTGCGGGCCGCGGTCAGCATCGACAACGCCCGGCGCTTCACCCGCGAGCACGGCATCGCCCTCGACCTGCAGCGCGCCCTGCTCGCCGAACCGGGCGCCCCGCACCCCGGCCTGGAGGTGGCCTTCCGCTACCGGCCCGCCGGGGCCAGCGCCCTGGTCGGCGGCGACTTCTACGAGACCGTGGCCCGGCCGGACGGCACCACCCTGCTGGCGATCGGCGACGTCATGGGGCACAGCCTGGAGGCCGCCGTCGAGATGAGCCACTACCAGGCGATGCTGCGGATGGTCGCCGCCGGGAACCTGCCGCCGGGTCGCGTCCTGGACCGGATGGACCGGCTGACCGCCCCGCTGCCCACCGGCCGCCCGGCCACCTGCCTCGCGGTGGTGATGTCGCCGCGGACGGGTCTGTGCACCTTCGCCAGCGCCGGGCACCTGCCGCCCGCCATGGTCGCCCCCGACGGCACGGTCCGACTGCTGCCGGTCGAACCGGGGCCGCCGCTCGCCGCCGGGTTCGGCGGCTTCCCCGAGGCCACCGCGCAGTGCCCGCCCGGCCACCACCTGCTGCTGTACACGGACGGCCTGGTCGAACGCCGCGACGAGGCCATCGACGCCTCCCTGGCCCGGCTGACCCGCCTGCGGCTGCCCCCGGACGCCGGCGGCGAACAACTCCTGGACGCCGTCCTCGCCGGCCTCTCCCCCACCGCCGACGACGACGTCGCGCTCCTCACGGCGACGCTGCGGGGCGGGTGACGCCTACCGGCTGCCCGCACCGGCCGTGGTCCCCGGTTCCCGGGACGGGAGCCCTTCGGTGAGGTCCTCGGCGATGAGGCGTTTGGCGATCGCGTCGACGGCGGCCCGCAGTTCGGCGCTGCGCGGGCGGCCTGCCTCGTGTTCGAGCTGCTCGTTCAGCCACTGGGCCCAGGCGTGGCTGATCTTGGCCGCCTCGTCCTGCCCTGCCTCGGTGTGCATGTAGTAGCCGTTCACCCGGGAGAGCCAGCCCGCCGTGACGGCCCGGTCGAAGACCGGTTCGAGCACTTCGCCGGGCAGCCTGCGGCGGGCCGCGATCAGCGGGAGGGAGGCGTGGCCGACCGTCCGGGTGAAGAGTTCGACCTGCATGACGGCCCAGGCCAGGGCGATGTCCAGCCGGGTGCCGGACCGGTCGACGATCTGCCGGGCGGTCTCCTGGTCGGTACCGCGGATGATCTTCGCGACGGAGAGTTCGAGCACCCGGGCGGGGTCCCCGGACACCGGGGAGGCGAAGCCCTCGCCCATGTCGGTGGAGCTGGCACGGGTGGAGTCGCGGAGCTTCACCTGCTTGAGGAAGAGCGCGACGACGAAGCCGATCACGGCGACCGGCACCGTCCAGAGGAAGACGGTGTGCAGGGCCTCCGCGTAGGCGTCGATGATCGGTGCGGCCTGGTCGGCGGGCAGTTCGTGCAGGGACTTGGGGTTCTCGGCGGCGCGGGCGAGTGCGGCCGGGTCGGCGCCGGTGAGCCGGGCGGCGGTGGCGATGCCCTCGCCGAGCCGGTCGCCCAGGGTGTTGGTGTAGATGGTGCCGAACACGGCCGTGCCGAAGGAGCTGCCCAGGGTGCGGAAGAAGGTGACACCCGAGGTGGAGGTGCCGAGGTCGGCGTAGTCGACGGTGTTCTGCACCGCGATGGTGAGCACCTGCATGCACAGGCCGATGCCGGCGCCGAGCACCAGCATGTACAGGGACTGCAGCCAGGACGCGGTGTCGGCGTCCATCCGCGAGAGCAGGTACAGGCCGACGGCCATCACGGCCGAGCCGACGATCGGGAAGATCCGGTAGCGGCCGGTGCGGCTGACCATGGTGCCGCTGAACACCGAGGCGATCAGCAGGCCGAAGACCATCGGCAGGGTCCGCACGCCGGAGACGGTGGCCGAGTCGCCGTCGACGTACTGCAGGAAGGTCGGCAGGAAGGTCAACGCGCCGAGCATCGCGAAGCCGACGATGAAGCTGAGCACCGCGCAGACCGTGAAGACCGGGTTGCGGAACAGCCGCATCGGCAGCATCGGTTCGGCGGCGCGGGTCTCGACCCAGCAGAACAGCCCGAGCGCGACCGCGCCGCCGACGAACAGCCCGAGGATGACCGGCGAGCTCCAGGCGTACTCGTTGCCGCCCCAGCTGGTCGCCAGGATCACCGAGCTCGCGCCGACGGCGACCAGGGCGATCCCCAGGTAGTCGATCACCGGGCGGCCGGCGGCGCGGACCGAGGGGATCGTCCGGGCCGCGGCGAGGACCACGACGATCGCGATCGGCACGTTGACGTAGAAGGCCCAGCGCCAGGTCAGGTGGTCGGTGAACAGGCCGCCGAGCAGCGGCCCGATGACGGTGGCGACGCCGAAGACGGCACCGATCGCACCCTGGTACTTTCCGCGCTCGCGCAGCGGGATGACGTCGGCGATCAGCGCCATCGAGGTGACCATCAGGCCGCCGGCGCCGACGCCCTGCATGGCCCGCCAGGCGATCAGCATCAGCATGTTGGTCGACAGGCCGCACAGGAAGGAGCCGGTGATGAAGACGATCGCCGACACCTGGAAGACCAGCTTGCGGCCGAACAGGTCGCCGAACTTGCCGACCAGCGCCGTGGTCACCGTCTCGGCCAGCAGGTACGAGGTGACCACCCAGGACATGTGCTGGGCGCCGCCGAGGTCGGAGACGATGGTCGGCAGTGCGGTGCCGACGATGGTCTGGTCGAGAGCGGCCAGCAGCATGCCGAGCATGATCGTGACGAAGACGACGTTGCGCTGCCGCCGGTCCAGGACGGGCGGCGCGGCGGCCGGGGCCGCGGGGCTGGTCTCACTGGTGGTCACCCTCGCATGGTCGCCCCGGCGGAGGGCGGGCGCCCGCGTTGGGCCGCCGCGGCGGTGAACCCCGTCGGCGGGGGCCCGCCGGCCGGCCCGTAGCGTGGGCGCATGCAGACCGTCGAGCTGACCTGTGCGCCCGCGCTCGACGCGGCGGTGCGCGAGGTCTGGCAGCAGCTCTCCGAGGCCGGGGTGGCCAGCCTTGCGCACAACATCCATCCGGGGCACCGCCCGCACCTGACCCTGGCGGCCTGCGGGGCGGCGCCCGAGGGCGCGCTGGACGCGGTGGGCGAGCTGCTGGCCGAGGTGCTGCCGCTGCCGGTGCGGCTGACCGGGCTGCTGTCGTTCTCCGCGCGCAGCCGGCGGCGGGTGCTGAGCTGGGCGGTGGTGCCGACCTTCGAACTGGTCGACCTGCACCGCCGGGTCTGGCTGCTGCTGGACGACGCCGAGGACCCGAACCCGCACTACCGGCCCGGCCGCTGGGCCCCGCACGTCGGCCTCACCCGCCGACTGGAACCCGCGGAGCTCGGCCTCGCCCACGCCGTGCTGGGCCGCCACCCCGATCTGACCGGCCACTTCGACGCGGGCCGCAGCTACGACGGCCTCACCGGCGCCACCACACCGCTCGGCACCGGCTGACGCCCCGCCGGACGGCGCCCCGCAGGCCCACCCGCCCGCGCCGCGGCGGACGGCCCCGTCGCCCGCAGCACTGCACGCCCGCACCCGGTGCCCCGACGCGGCACGCATGGCGATACCCCCCGCGCACCTGTGCCTTCCCGCCGGGGCGCGAGGGCACGGCCCGCCAACCGCCCGTCGGGCGATACCGCTCGCCGCCGCCCCACGGCCCGCAGCGCTGCGAGCCGGGCTCACCGGTGCCTCCCGGGATCGCCGCCGGGCCGTGTCCTCCGCCCCCGGCACCGTGTGCTCCGACGGGACCGGGGCCTTCGGGCGGGGCAGGATGGCGGGGAGTGACCGCCTCGGGACGGGAGTACGTCGTGCTGGAACGTGTCGCCCGGGTGTCGGAGGCCGTGGCCGCCGAGGCGGGCCGGACCGCGAAGATCGCCCTGCTGGCGGACTGCCTGCGGGAGCTGGGCCCGCACGAGGCGCCGTCCGCGGTCGCGCTGCTGTCCGGCGAGTCCCGCCGGATGCGGGTCGGCGTCGGGTACGCGGCGCTGCGCGAGCTGCCGCCGCCGGCCGAGGCGGCCTCGCTCGGGGTCGCCGAGACGGAGGAGCTGCTCGGTGAGCTGGCGGCGGTGCACGGCCGTGGCGCGCAGGCCGCCCGCCGGGCGCTGCTGGACGGGCTGTTCGGGCGGGCCACCGGGACGGAGCAGCGGCTGCTGCGCGGGGTGCTGGTCGGCGAGCTGCGGCAGGGCGCGCTGGACGGGGTGATGGCGGAGGCGGTGGCGAAGGCGGCCGCGGTGCCGGCCGCGGCGGTGCGGCGGGCGCTGATGTTCCGCGGCTCGGCGCGGGCGGTCGCCGGGGCGGCGCTCACCGGCGGGTCCGGGGCGCTGGCCGCCTTCGGCCTGGAGGTGGGCCGGCCGGTGCGGCCGATGCTGGCCTCCTCGGCCCCGGGGGTGGCCGAGGCGCTGGCGAAGCTCGGCCCGGCCGCGCTGGAGTGGAAGCTGGACGGCATCCGGGTGCAGGTGCACCGGGACGGCGACGAGGTCGGGGTGTTCACCCGCAGCCTGGACGACATCACCGCGCGGGTGCCGGAGCTGGTCGAGGCCGCGCGGGCGCTGCCGGTCCGCTCGGCCGTGCTGGACGGCGAGGCGATCGCGCTCGGCCCGGACGGGCGGCCGCGGCCGTTCCAGGTGACGGCGGCCCGCACGGCGTCCCGGCAGGACCCGGAGCGGCTGCGCGCCGAGGTGCCGCTGCACCCTTACTTCTTCGACCTGCTGCACCTGGACGGCGCCGATCTGGTGGACGAGCCGGGCGAGCGGCGCTGGGCCGCGCTGGCGGGCCTGGTCGGGGAGCCGCAGCGGGTGCCCCGGCTGGTCACGGGCGACCCGGAGGAGGCGGCCGGCTTCCTGGCCGGTGCGCTCGGGCACGGCCACGAGGGCGTGGTGGTCAAGGATCCGGCTGCGCCGTACGAGGCGGGCCGGCGCGGCGCCGGGTGGATCAAGGTGAAGCCGCACCACACCCTGGACCTGGTGGTGCTGGCGGCCGAGTGGGGCACCGGCCGGCGGCGCGGATGGCTGAGCAATCTGCACCTGGGGGCGCGGTCGGGCGGTGCGGCGGGGCTGCCGGAGTGGGTGATGCTCGGCAAGACCTTCAAGGGGCTGACCGACGAACTGCTGGCCTGGCAGACCCGGGAGCTGCTCGCCCGGGAGACCGGTCGCGGCGACTACGACGTGCAGGTGCGGCCCGAGCTGGTGGTGGAGATCGCCTTCGACGGCCTGCAGCGCAGCCCCCGCTACCCGGCGGGCCTGGCGCTGCGGTTCGCCCGGGTGGTGCGCTACCGGCCGGACAAGACCGCCGCGGAGGCGGACACCGTCGCCACCGTACGGGCCCTCGCCGCGGAGGGCCTCTGAGCCGGTGTCACTCCCCGGCCTCCCAGGCCGGGCGGGAGGTCCAGGCGCGCAGTGTGCGGCGGCTGTCGAAGCGCAGCGGCTCCTTGCTCACCGGGTCGGTGAACTCCAGTGTCGCCGCGAGGAGTTGCAGCGGGCGCCGGAAGTCGTCCGGGGCCGGTTCGGTGAGTACCCGCGGGTAGAGCGGGTCGCCGAGGATGGGCAGGCCGAGCGAGGCCATGTGCAGCCGCAGCTGGTGGGTGCGGCCGGTGTGCGGGTGCAGCCGGTAGCGGCCGAGGCCGTCCCGGTGCTCGGCGAGTTCGATCCGGCTCTCGCTGTTGGGCTCGCCGGGGACCTCGCGGGCGGCGAGTTCGCCGCGCTCCTTGACGATCCGGCTGCGCACGGTGGCGGGCATCGGCCGCTGCGGGTCGTACCCGGCGATCGCCTCGTACTCCTTGCGGACGGCGCGGCGCTCGAACAGGCCCTGGTAGGCGCCGCGGAGCTCGGGGCGGGCGACGAACAGCACCAGCCCGGCGGTGAGCCGGTCCAGGCGGTGTGCCGGGCCGAGGGCGGGCAGGTCGAGGTCGCGGCGCAGTCGGGCGAGGACCGTCTCGGTGACGTGCCGGCCGCGCGGGGTGGTGGACAGGAAGTGCGGCTTGTCGACGACGACGATCCGCTCGTCCCGGTGCAGCACCTCGACGGCGAACGGCACCGGGGTCTCCGGTGCCAGCTCACGGTGGAACCAGACGTACGCGCCGGGCCGGTACGGGGTGTCGGCGGCGAGCGGGCCCTCGGCCGTGACGAAGACGCCGGTGCGCAGCATCTCCGCCACCCCCTCGGCGCCGACGGCCCGGCCGTAACGCTCCAGCAGGTAGGCGCCCGCCGTCGGCCACGGCCCGTCCGGCGGCAGCCGGAGCCGGACCGCGTCGATGCCGTCCCGCTGCGGCAGCGGGCTCGCCGGGATGCCTGACCTGCGTCTCACCGTACGCACCCTATCGGCCCAACCGGGGCGCCCGGACGGCCGTGCACTCCTCTGGGCGGGCTCCGGCAGCCATGGGAGGATGGCAGGGCGGAAAGCCGATCTCTGGACGGTGCCTGGCATGGACAATCCCGAGCAGGGCACGAGCCCGCCGAACCGCCGGGATCCGGCTGCGGACGGGCCCGGTCGGCACGCCCCGGACGGGCTGCTGATGGTGCCGATCGCGACGGCGCTGATCGCCGACGACGGCCGCATCCTGCACTGGTCCCGCGACGCGGAGACGCTGCTCGGCTACAGCACCAAGGAGGCGGTCGGCGAGTTCGCCGCGAACCTGCTGATCACCGAGGACCAGCGGCAGGACGTGCTCGGCCTGTTCGAGCGGATCCTCAACGGCCGTGCCTGGTCCGGGGTCTTCCCGGTCAAGCACCGCGAGGGCCACCACGTGAACCTGGAGTTCCGCACCCACCCGATCGCCGGCCCCGACGGGCGGCCGCTCGTCCTGGCGGTGGCCTCGGACGTCACCGCGCTGCGCCGGCTGCAGGCGGACCTGGCGGTGCTGGACGGGTTCTTCACCCAGTCACCGGTCGGCATGGCGGTGTACGACGCGGAGCTGCGGTTCGTCCGGCTGAACGAGGCGCTGGCGCGGATCAACGGCATCCCGGTCGCGGAGCACCTGGGCCGGCGGGTCACCGACGTGCTGCCCGGCATCAACGGCCGCGAGGTCGAGGCGGTGATGCGCAAGGTGCTGGACGGCGGGCCGCCGGTGGTCGACTCCCGCTCGCACGGCCGCACCCCGGGCGACCCGACGCACGACCACGCCTGGTCGGCCTCGTACTTCAAGCTGGAGGAGCCCGGCGGGCACGTGCTGGGCGTCAGCTCGACGATCGTCGACGTCACCGAGCGGTACCGGGCCGAGCACGCCGCCGCGCTGGCCCGGGAGCGGCTGACCGTGCTGGCCGACGCCACCGCGTCCATCGGCACCACGCTGGACCTGCGGCAGACCGCCCGGGAGCTCGCCGAGGTGATCGTGCCGCGGCTCGCCGACGCCGTCGGCGTGTTCGCCCTGGAGCACCTGGTCTCCGGCGCGGACGCGGTCGCCGCGGACGACGGGCTGCGGGTGCGCCGGCTCGCCGTGGCCACCGCCGACCCGGAGCACCCGATCGCCGAACTGCCGACCGAGGCGGTGTACCGGATCCCGCCCGGGTCGGTGTACGAGCAGGCGCTGACCTCCGGCCGGACGGTCGTCGCCCCGAACTGGGACCTGCCGCTGCTCGCCGACGAGGCGCTCACCGAGCGTGTCCGCGACTACCTCGACGACCGGCCGCGGCCGGTGCGGGTGGCGCCGCTGGTCGCCCGCGGCACGGTGCTCGGCATGGTGGTGTACTCGCGCAGCCCCGACCGGGAGGGCTTCGGCCCGGAGGACAGCACCCTCGGCGACGAGCTCGCCTCCCGCGCCGCCGTCGCCATCGACAACGCCCGGCTCTACCTGCACCAACAGCAGACCGCACAGGCCCGCGAGCAGGCACTCACCGAGGCCCGGGCCGCGCAGGAGCGGCTCGCCCTCGTCAACGCCGCCTCGGCCCGGATCGGCACCACCCTCGACCTCACCCAGACCGCCCGGGAGCTCGCCGAGACCGCCAGCCCTCGGCTCGCCGACACCGTCGTCGTCGAGGTTCTGGACGCGCTGGTGCGCGGCGCCGAGACCAACGTGCCCGGCCGGGCCGACCGGTCCGCGGTGCTGCGCCGGATGGCCTTCCACACCGTGCCGGGCAGCGGCATGAGCCCGGTCGCCCCGGTCGGCAGCGTGCACCGCTTCCACCCGTCGACGCCGTACGCCTGGGTGCTCGCCCACCGGCGGCCGGTGCTGCTGCCGGAGCTGGACGAGCCCACGCTGAACTGGTTCAACGACGACCCGGAGCGGGCCGCCGCCGTCCGCGAGCAGCGCGTCCGCTCGGTCATGGTGGTGCCGCTGATCGCCCGCGGCTCCGCGGTCGGCGTCGCCACCTTCTACCGCAGCATCACCGAACGCCCCTACGACCAGGAGGACCTGCGGCTCGCCGGGGAGCTCGCCGCCCGGGCCGCCGTCTCCATCGACAACGCGCTGCTGTACACCCGCGAGCGGGACGCCGCCGAACAGCGCCAGCGCGCCCTGGAGGCGGCCGGCGCCGCGCAGGCCCGGCTCGCCCTGCTGAACGAGGCCTCCACCCGGATCGGCACCACCCTCGACCTGCAGCGGACCGCGCAGGAGCTGATCGACGTGGTGATCCCGCGGTTCGCCGACTTCGTCACCGTCGACCTGCTGGAGTCGGTGCTGGAGGGCGACGAGCCGGAGCCGGTGCCCCGGGACGGCTCGGTGATGCTGCGGGCCGTCGCGGTCGGCGAGGTGGGCGAGAACGGCACCATGATCGGGGCGGCCGACCCGGTCGGCGGCGGCTCGCGCTCCGCGCAGCTGTACGCGCAGAGCCTGCGCACCGGGCGGTCGATCCTGGTGCCGCACGTCGACGAGCAGGCGCTGCGCCGGATCGTCGCCCACCCGAACCGGATCGCGCCCAGCCTGGACGCGGGCGTCCACTCGTACCTGATGGTGCCGCTGCTGGCCCGCGGCACGGTGCTCGGCGGCGTCGAGTTCGTCCGCACCCACAACCCGGAGTCGTTCACCCACGCCGACGTGGCGCTCGCCGAGGAGCTCGCCGCCCGGGCCGCGGTCTGCATCGACAACGCCCGGATCTACCGGCGCGAGCGGGACACCGCGCTGACCCTGCAGCGCAGCCTGCTGCCGCAGGACGTGCACCGCACCCCCGGGTTGGAGATCGCCCACCGCTACCTGCCGAGCAGCGTGATCAGCGAGGTCGGCGGCGACTGGTTCGACGTGGTGCCGCTCAGCGGCGGCCGGGTCGCGCTGATCGTCGGCGACGTGATGGGCCACGGCATCCGGGCCGCCGCCACCATGGGCCAGCTGCGCACCGTCGCCCGGACGCTGATCACCCTGGAGATGGACCCGGCCCGGGTGCTTCGCCGGCTCGACGACGCGGCCGCCGCCATCGGCGAGAGCCAGTTCGCCACCTGCGTCTGCGTGCTCTTCGACCCGGTCGACCGGATCTGCACCGCCGCCACCGCCGGCCACCTGCCGCCCGTCATCGCCCGGGCCGACGGCTCCACCGAACTGCTCGAACTGCCGCCCGGCGCGCCGCTCGGCGTCGGCGGGGTGCCCTTCGAGTCGGTGCAAACCACCCTCGACGAGGACGCCATCCTGGTCCTCTACACCGACGGGCTGGTCGAGCGGCGCGGCCGCGACCTCGACGAGGGCATCGACCTGCTGCGCCGCACCGTCGCCGAGCGCCGCGACTCGCTGGAGCAGACCTGCGACGCGGTGCTGGCCGCGCTCGGCGCCGCCGCCGGGCAGGACGACATCGCGGTGATCATGGCGCACTCGCGGCCGATCGGCAGCGACCGGCTCGCCACCCTCACCCTGGCCGGGGACCGCGCGATGGTCCGGCACGCCCGGCGGTTCGCCCGCGACACGCTCACCGAGTGGGGGCTGAGCAGCCTCTCCGACATGGTCGAGCTGCTGACCAGCGAACTCATCACCAACGCCCTGGTGCACGCGGGCGCCCCCGTGCAGCTGCGGATGTTCCGCAACCAGGTGCTCACTGTGGAGGTCGCCGACCGCGACCGGCACGAGCCCCGGCTGCGCCGCGCCCGGGCCGAGGACGAGGGCGGCCGCGGCATGCACCTGGTCAACGAGCTGGCGCACCGCTGGGGGACGCGCAGCACCAAGGACGGCAAGGTGGTCTGGTACGAGCTGGAGCTGCCGCCCGGCGCCGGCCGGGGCGCCGCCTGAGGTCGCCCGGACGGCGCAGGGGCTGCTCCGTCGAGGTGAGGCGCACGGGTGATCGGGCCGTGTCGGTTCGTACGCGGGCGGTGCGGGCCGCAGGATCGGTGCCGTCCGGCTTCCCGACCAGGAGGACTCATGCGCTCCAGCCTTGCCAGGATCACCACCGCCGCAGTCATCTCCGGCCTCGCCGTCTTCGGCGCGGCGGGCGCGGCCTCCGCCGACGACTCGCTCGCCGTCGGCGGCAACGTCTCCTCCGCCGACGGCGGTGCCCTCGCGGTCGGCGGCGACGCCGAGGCGCTCGTCGAGCACGCGCTCGCGGTGGGCGGCGACGCCTCCTCCGCGGAGGGCTGGGCCTTCGCCGTGGGCGGCGACGCCTACGGCAACGGCCTCGCCGGCGCGGTCGGCGGGGACTCGTCCTCCTGACCCCGTGACGACCGGCGGAGGCCGGACGGCGCCCCCCGGCCGCCCGGCCTCCGCCCTGTCCCGGTGCGGGCTACTGCGGGGTGACGTACGCGCCGGAGATGCCGCCGTCCACCAGGAAGGTGTTGGCGGTCATGAACGAGGAGTCGTCGCTGGCGAGGAAGGCCACCGCGGCGGCGATCTCCTCGGGCTCGGCGAACCGGCCGAGCGGGATGTGCACCAGTCGGCGGGCCGCCCGCTCCGGGTCCTTCGCGAACAGCTCCTGCAGCAGCGGGGTGTTGACCGGACCCGGGCAGAGCGCGTTGATCCGGATGCCCTCGCGGGCGAACTGCACGCCCAGCTCCCGCGACATCGCCAGCACGCCGCCCTTGGAGGCGGAGTAGGAGATCTGCGAGGTCGCCGCGCCCATCACGGCCACGAAGGACGCGGTGTTGATGATCGAGCCCTTGCCCTGCCGCTGCATGTGCGGGATGGCGTACTTGCAGCACAGGTAGACGCTGGTCAGGTTGACGTCCTGGACGCGCTTCCACGCCTCCAGGCCGGTGGTGAGGATGGAGTCGTCGTCCGGCGGGGAGATGCCCGCGTTGTTGAACGCGATGTCCAGGCTGCCGTACTCCTCGACCGCCCGCTCGTACATGGCGCGCACCGCCGCCTCGTCGGTGACGTCGGCCTGCAGGAACAGGCCGCCGACCTCGTTCGCGGCCTTGGCGCCGGTCTCCTCGTCGAGGTCCACGCAGACCACCTTGGCCCCCTCCGCGGCGAACCGCCGCGCGGTGGCCAGGCCGATGCCGCTGCCCGCTCCGGTGATGACCGCCACCCGGCCGTCCAGTCGCTTGGTCATGCTGGTCACTCCTCCGTGGAGATGAAGACGTTCTTGGTTTCGGTGAAGGCACTGAGGGCGTCCGGGCCGAGCTCACGGCCCAGACCGGACTGCTTGAATCCGCCGAAGGGCGTCGAGTACCGCACCGAGGAGTGCGAGTTGACGGACAGGTTGCCCGCCTCCACACCCCGGGCGACGCGCAGCGCGCGGCCGACGTCCCTCGTCCAGATGGAACCGGAGAGGCCGTAGTCGGTGGCGTTGGCGATGCGGACGGCGTCCTCCTCGCCGCGGAAGGGCACCACCGCGACCACCGGGCCGAAGATCTCCTCGGTGAACGCCCGGTCCTCGTGCCGGACGGGCGCCAGCACGGTCGGCGGGTACCAGAAGCCGGGCCCCTCCGGCGCGCTGCCGCGGAAGGCCGCCTCGGTGACGTACGAGGCCACCCGCTCGCGGTGCGCGGCCGAGATCAGCGGGCCCATCTCGGTCTTCTCGTCGGCCGGGTCGCCGACCCGCACCCCGCGGACGGCCGGCTCCAGCAGCGCCATGAAGTCCTCGAACACCGACTCCTCGACCAGGATCCTGGACCGCGCGCAGCAGTCCTGGCCGGCGTTGTCGAAGACGGCGTACGGGGCGGTGGCGGCGGCCTTCGCGAGGTCGGCGTCGGCGAAGACGATGTTGGCGCTCTTGCCGCCGAGTTCGAGGGTCACCGGCTTCACCTGCGCGGCGCAGCCCGCCATGATCTCCTTGCCGACCCGGGTCGAGCCGGTGAACACCACCTTGCGGACGTCAGGGTGGGTCACGAAGCGCTGCCCGACCACCGGGCCGCGGCCCGGCAGGATCTCCAGGACGCCCTCCGGCAGGCCGGCCTGCAGGGCGAGTTCGCCGAGCCGCAGGGCGGTCAGCGGGGTGAGCTCGGCCGGCTTCAGGACGACGGTGTTGCCCGCGGCGAGGGCCGGGGCGAGGCCCCAGGCGGCGATCGGCATCGGGAAGTTCCACGGCACGATGATGCCGACGACGCCGAGCGGTTCCTGGAAGGTCACGTCGATCCCGCCGGCCACCGGGATCTGCCGACCGAACAGCCGTTCCGGGGCGGCCGCGTAGTACTCGATGACGTCGCGGGCGTTGCCCGCCTCCCAGCGGGCGTTGCCGACGGTGTGCCCGGCGTTGGCGACCTCCAGGGCGGCGAGGTGCTCGCGGTCCGCGTCGACCGCGGCGGCGAACGCCCGCAGCAGCCGGGCCCGGTCGGCCGGGGCGACCCGTCGCCACTGCTCGAACGCCGCCCTGGCCCGGGCGATCGCGGCGTCCGTCTCCGCCAGGCCCGCCATGTCGACGGTGGCGATCACCTCCTCGGTCGCCGGGTTGACCACCTCGTAGCGGTCGGGGTCGGTCATCAACGTGCTCCTTGACTCGAAGGAAGGAATGCGCCGGCCACTGCAGGGGCGTGTGGGGGTACCCTCCGGCCGAAGGCCGGGGGAGATCTGCGCGGGGCGGTACGTGCAGCTCCGTCACTTCCGATTCGCGCAGTTCTCCGCGCCCCTGAGAGCACCACGTGCCTACGGCTCACCGGTCCCCTGCCGCGTTCGTGAGGGCCTCGAAGAGGCGGAGGTCGTCGGGGTCGGTCTCGGGGTGCCACTGGACGCCCAGGGCGAAGCGGTGGCCGGGCAGTTCGACGGCCTCGACGGTCTCGTCGGCGCTCCAGGCGGTGGGCTGCAGGCCGGTGCCGAGGCGGGCCGCCGCCTGGTGGTGGTAGCAGTTGACCTTGGTGTGCTCGCCGAGGATGCCGGCGAGCCGGCTGCCCGGCCGGATCCGTACGGGCTGCCGCACGAACACCGCCGGGACCTGCTGGTGGCTGCCGTCGGGCAGGTGCTGGAGGAGGCTTCCGCCGAGCGCCACGTTGAGCAGTTGCAGGCCGCGGCAGACGCCGAGCAGCGGCAGGTCCCGGTCGAGGGCGGCGTGCAGCAGCTCGAACTCCCATTCGTCGCGGGCCCGGTGGGGCTCGCCGGTGCGCGGGTCGGCGGCGGCCCCGTACCGGGCCGGGTCGATGTCGGAGCCGCCGGCCAGCACGATCCCGTCGAGTGCGTCCAGCAGCCGGCCGACGCCGCCGGGCTGCGGGGGCAGCAGCACGGGGGTGCCGCCGGCCCGGGAGACCGCGTCGACGTAGGTCTGCGGGACGAGCGAGGCGTGCTGGCGCCAGACCGACCAGGCGGCCTCGTCCTGGTAGCTGGTGATGCCGATCAGTGGGCGGTGGTGCACGGTGCTCACAGCCGCTCGAATCCGCGGCGCCGCTCCCAGTCGGTCACCGCCCGGTCGTAGGCGGCGAGTTCGGTCCGGCCGGCGTGGGCGTAGTGCCGGACGACGTCCTTGCCGAAGGCCTCGGTGGCGGCCTCGCTGGCCTCGAAGGCGTCGACCGCGTCGCGCAGCGTGGACGGCACCCGGGGTGCGTCGGAGGCGTACGCGTTGCCGGTGAACTCCGGTTCGAGTTCCAGCTGGTGCTCGATGCCGTACAGGCCGGCGGCGATCAGCGCGGCGACCGCCAGGTAGGGGTTGACGTCGCCGCCGGGGACGCGGTTCTCGAAGCGCAGCGACGGGCCGTGGCCGACCACCCGCAGGGCGCAGGTGCGGTTGTCGCGTCCCCAGGCGATCGCGGTCGGGGCGAAGCTGCCGGGCACGTACCGCTTGTAGGAGTTGACGGTCGGGGCGAGCAGCAGGGCGAACTCGGAGAGGCAGGCGAGCTGGCCGGCGAGGAAGTGCTCCATGGTGCGGGAGAACCCGTGCGGGCCGTCGCCGGCCATCACCGGGGCTCCGGCCGCGTCGCGCAGGCTCAGGTGGATGTGGCAGGAGTTGCCCTCGCGCTCGTCGTACTTGGCCATGAAGGTGAGGCTGCAGCCCTCCTGGGCGGCGATCTCCTTGGCGCCGGTCTTGTAGACGGCGTGGTTGTCGCAGGTGGTGAGGGCGTCGGCGTACTTGAAGGCGATCTCGTGCTGGCCGAGGTTGCACTCGCCCTTGGCGGACTCGACGGTGAGGCCGGCGCCGGCCATCTCGTTGCGCAGCCGGCGCAGCAGGGGTTCGACCCGGGAGGTGCCGAGGATCGAGTAGTCGACGTTGTACTGGTTGGCCGGGGTGAGGCCGTGGTACGCGCGCTCCCAGGCCTGTTCGTAGGTGTCGCGGAAGAGGATGAACTCGAGCTCGGTGCCGGCGTACGCCTGCCAGCCGTAGCCGGCCAGGCGCTCCAGCTGGCGGCGGAGGACCTGCCGCGGGGAGACGGTGACCGGGCGGCCGTCGTGGTGGTGGACGTCGCACTGGACCATGGCGGTGGCCGGGTGCCAGGGCACCGTGCGCAGGGTGGCGAGGTCGGGGGTGAGGACGAGGTCGCCGTAGCCGCTCTCCCAGGAGGAGATGGCGTAGCCGTCCACGGTGTTCATGTCGGTGTCGACGGCGAGCAGGTAGCCGCAGCCCTCGGCGGCGCCGGGGACGACGTCGGAGAGGAAGTACTCGGCGGCGAGGCGCTTGCCCTGGAGGCGGCCCTGCATGTCGGTCATGGCGAGGACGACGGTGTCCACGCTGCCGTCGGCGACCAGCTCGCGCAGCCGGTCGAGGGTGAGCCTGGGGCTGCTCATCGGATCTCCAGTTCGGCTTCGAGGGCGGCGAGTTCCTCGGGCGTGCCGTGGACCTTGGGGCCGGTGAACCAGTGCCTGGCGGAGACCAGCCACCACAGGCCGGCGAAGCCGAGGACGACGGCGACCGCGACGGGTGTGTAGTTGAAGCTGACGGCGGTGACGGGGCTGACGGTGGGCAGCATGAACAGCACGGTGATCACGGCTGTCCAACCGACCGCGACGATCCCGATGATCCTGCTCCAGCGGCCCAGATGCCAGGGGCCGCGCTGGAAGGCGTCACCCTGGCGCAGTCTGAGGAATGTCGGGATGACGTACGAGATGTACAGGCCGATCACCGAGATGGAGGTGACCGCGGTGTAGGCGGTGGAGTTCCACAGGGCGGGCAGGCCGAGCAGCAGGGCGGCGCCGGTGGCGAGCCAGACCGCGTTGGTGGGGGTGTGGGTGCGCGGCGAGATCCGGTGCCAGAGGGCGGATCCGGGCAGCGCGCCGTCCCGGGAGAAGGCGTAGATCATGCGGGAGTTGGCGGTGACGGAGGCCATGCCGCAGAAGAACTGGGCGCCGATCACGATGAGCAGCAGCAGCTTGGCGCCGGTGGTGCCGATCGCGTCGATGAAGATCTGCGCGGGCGGGACGCCGGTCGGGCCCTCGAGGGCGCCCTTGTAGTCCTGGATGGCGAAGGTGATGCCGAGCAGCAGCACCCAGCCGGCGACCAGGGAGACGGTGATGGCGTTGACGATGCCGCGCGGGCCGGAGCGGGCGGCGTCGTGGGTCTCCTCGGTCATGTGCGCGGAGGCGTCGTACCCGGTGAGGGTGTACTGGGCGAGCAGCAGGCCGAGCATGGCGACGTAGAACTGGCTGTGGAAGCCGGTGTTGTTGACGAACTCGGTGAAGACGAAGGACGCGGAGGCGTGCTTGGCGGGCAGCAGTGCGAGCGCGCCGACGATGACGGTGACGCCGACCAGGTGCCACCAGACGGAGACGTCGTTGAGGCGGGCCACCAGCTTCACGCCGCGCGTGTTGAGCAGGCCGTGCAGCAGCAGGATCACCGCGAAGATCTCCACGGTGTGCGCCGGGGTGGCCGCGAAGTCGAACTGCAGGGCGAGGAAGGCGTTGGTGAAGAAGGCGGCGCCGTAGTCGACGCCGGCGGTGACGGCGACCTGGCCGAGGAAGTTGAACCAGCCGGTGAACCAGGACCAGGCGGCGCCGCGGCTGCGGGCGAGCTTGGCGGACCAGTAGTAGAGGCCGCCGGCGGTCGGGAAGCTGGAACAGATCTCGGCCATCGCGAGGCCCACGCAGAGGGTGAGCAGGCCGACCAGCGGCCAGCCCCAGATGATCATCGCGGGGCCGCCGGTGTTCATGCCCATCCCGTACAGGGTCAGGCAGCCGGAGAGGATCGAGACGATGGAGAAGGAGACGGCGAAGTTGGAGAAGCCGGACATCGAGCGGGTGAGCTCCTGGGCGTAGCCGAGCTCGTGCAGCCGCTGTTCGTCGGCGGAAACCGGTCCGGTCGGTGCCGGAAACACGGGTGCGGGAGTGTGGTGCGCTGCCTGGTCGGGTGTGGGGTCGGCGGACATGGGCACCCCTGGGGAGTGAGGCGGGCCTGGACACTGCGCGCAGCCACGGCGATGTGGGTGCGGCCTCCGAACACTCAATGGACCGGAACCAGACCATTGGGTTGGGCAGCATCGTTCACCCTGGGTCCGACCGGCGTCAAGAGGGGCGCGCTGTTCTGTCGCCCGCTCGCCTCCGGGCGGAGGGCCGTGGGTACGATGCCCGCGTGGACGAGGCAGGGATCGACTGGCAGGCGGGGGCGATCTTCCGGCCCGTCCGGACGGGCAACGCCTTCGAGGAGACCGTCGAGCGGCTGCTGCAGGCGATCAAGCTCGGCGTGTTCGGCCACGGCGACCGGCTGCCGGCCGAGCGCGACCTCGCCGTCCGGCTCGGCGTCGGCCGCGAGACGCTGCGCGAGGCGCTCCGCTCGCTGCAGCAGGCGGGCGCGGTGGAGTCCCGGCGCGGCCGCTACGGCGGCACCTTCGTCACGTACCGGATGCCGCCGCCGGACGTCGCCGACCTGCGGCGGGCCGCCAGCGACCTCGGCGAGGAGCTGGAGGACGCGCTGACCTACCGGCTCGTCCTGGAGGCCGGTGCCGCCGAGACCGCCGCCCGGCGCGACCTCACCGGGGAGCAGCGGGCCTATCTGCAACGGCGGCTGGCCGACCTGGAGGGGGCCCCTCCGGAGGAGTACCGGCGGCTCGACTCCCGCTTCCACCTGGCGATCGCCGAACTCACCGGCTCGCGCTCGCTCGCCACCGCGATCGCCGAGGCCCGGATGCGGCTGAACGACCTGCTGAACGCGATCCCGATGCTGGAGCGGAACATCGACCACGCCGCCCACCAGCACCGCGGCATGGTGGACGCGATCCTGACGGGCGACGCGGACGGCGCGCGGCGGGCGACCGAGGAGCACCTGGCCGCCACGGCCGCCCTGCTGCGCGCCTTCCTGGGCTGAACCCCGGCCGGGTCAGCGGTAGGCGGGGATGCCGGTGAGGGCCTGCCCGATGACCAGGGTGTGGATCTCGCTGGTGCCCTCGTAGGTGAGCACCGACTCCAGGTTGTTGGCGTGCCGCAGCGGCGAGTAGTCCAGCGAGATGCCGTTGGCGCCGAGCACGGTGCGGCACTCGCGGGCGATCGCCAGCGCCTCGCGGACGTTGTTGAGCTTGCCGACGCTGACCTGCTCGGGCCGGATCCGGCCCTGCTCCTTGAGCCGGCCGAGGTGGATCGCGAGCAGCGCGGCGTTGTTCAGCGAGACGGCCATGTCGGCGAACTTCTGCTGGGTGAGCTGGAAACCGCTGATCGGCCGGCCGAACTGGATCCGGTCGCCGCCGTACGCGAGCGCGGTCTGCAGGCAGTCGCGGCCGGCGCCGACCGCGCCGAACAGGATGCCGAACCGGGCCTCGTTGAGGCAGGCGAGCGGTGCGCCGAGGCCGCGGGCCTCCGGCAGCTGCGCGGAGGCGGGCAGCCGGACGTCGGCGAAGCTCAGCTCGGCGGTGGTGGAGGCGCGCAGCGAGAGCTTCTGCTTGATCTCCCGTGCCTCGAAGCCGGGGGTGCCGCGCGGGACGAGGAAGCCGCGGATGCCCTCCTCGGTGGCGGCCCAGACGGTGGCGATGTCGGCGATCGCGCCGTTGGTGATCCACATCTTGGCGCCGTTGAGGATCCAGTCGGCGCCGTCGCGGACGGCCCGGGTGCGCATGCCGGCCGGGTTGGAGCCGAAGTCGGGCTCGGTCAGGCCGAAGCAGCCGATCGCCTCGCCTGCCGCCATCCGCGGCAGCCACTCCTGCTTCTGCTCCTCGGAGCCGTACCGGTGGATGGAGTACATGGCCAGCGAGCCCTGTACGGAGACGAAGCTGCGGAAGCCGGAGTCGGCGGCCTCCAGCTCCAGGCAGGCGATGCCGTAGGCGACGGCGTCGGTGCCGGCGCAGCCGTAGCCCTCCAGGTGCATGCCGAGGACGCCGAGCTTGCCGAGCTCGGGGGCGATCTCCCGCGGGAAGTGGGCGTTCTCGAACCACTCGGGCAGGTTCGGGCGGACGTGGTCGGCGAGGAAGCGGGCCACGGTGGCCTGGATCTCCCGCTCCTCGTCGGTGAGCAGCGACGGGATGTCGAGCAGGTCCAGCGGGTCCTTCATCGGGCCGGTCACGGGAGGTCTCCGTTCGTGGGGTGGTGGGGTGCGTCGAGCCAGGCGAGGAGTTCGTCGGTGTGCTCGCCGAGCCGGGGCGGGGCGAGCCGGTAGGCGGGCGGGGTGCGGGAGAGGCCGATCGGGTTGGCGACCAGGCCCTGGTCGGTGCGGGGCGCGAGCCCGAGGCGTTCGGCGAGGCCGAAGGCGTCCGCGAGGTCGTTGACCGGCCCGCAGGGGACGCCGAGCGGGGTGAGGTGCTCGAACCATGCGGCCGCGGTGCGCATCCGCAGCCGCCGGCCGAGTTCCTCGGCGAGTTCGTCGACATGGGCGACCCGGTCGGCGTTGGTGGTGAAGCGCGGGTCGTCGGCGAGGTCGGGGGCGTCCAGGCCGCGGCAGAGCGCATCGAACTGGCGGTCGTTGCCGACGGCGATCACCAGCGGCCGGTCGGCGGCCCGGAACACCTCGTACGGGGCGATGGACGGGTGCCGGTCGCCGAGGATGCCGGGCACGGCGCCGGCCAGGGTGTAGCCGGCCGACTGGTTGACCAGGCTGGACAGCAGCGTGGAGAGCAGGTTGACCTCGACCAGCTGGCCGCGGCCGGTGGTGTCGCGCTCGCGCAGGGCGGCGAGGACGCCGACCGCGGCGTGCAGGCCGGTGAGGACGTCGACGAGCGCCACCCCGGCCTTGACCGGCCGGCCGGGGCCCGGCCCGGTGACGCTCATCAGGCCGCCGACCGCCTGGATCAGCAGGTCGTAGCCGGGCAGCGCGGCGCCCTCGCCGGTGCCGAAGCCGGTGATCGAGCAGTACACCGCGCGCGGGTTGACGGCGGCGACGTCCTCGTGGGCGAGCCCGTACTTGGCCATCGTGCCGGGCCGGAAGTTCTCGATGACGACGTCGGCCCGGCGGGCGAGTTCGAGGGCGCGGCGGCGGTCCGCCCCGGTGCGGAGGTCGAGGGTGAGCGAGCGCTTGTTGCGGTTGACCGAGAGGTAGTAGGTGGCCTGGCCGTCCGGCGCGTACGGCGGCCCCCAGGCCCGGGTGTCGTCGCCGCCGTCCGGGCGCTCGACCTTCACCACGTCCGCGCCGAGGTCCGCGAGGAGCATCGTGGCGTACGGCGCGGCGAGCACCCGGCCGAAGTCCGCGACCAGCACGCCGGCGAGCGGGCCGCGCGTAACCGCTGCCTCGGCGATCGATTCGGTCGGTTCCGTCCCCATCGACACCTCCTTCGTTCGGTGTGGCGCACATTCTGTGCATCCGAACCGCGGTTTGGCAGGCGACGAAATGGAGTGTCGCAAGGGGGAGGCGCTGGACGTTCCGTCCAGGTCCGCCCCGCGCAGCGGCCGGGTCCGGGAGGTTCTCGGTCGGTCTCGCCGCGGTTCAGGCGGGCGGTGCGGTGGACAGGTCCTCGACGACCTCGGCCCCCGGCAGGTGCGCCAGCAGTGCGCCCGGGGAGACCAGCAGCTTGCCGGCCCGGTCGCCGCCGCCCAGCACGATCTCACCGCGGCCGAGCACCGGCGCGTCGACGTACACCGGCATGCCGGGCGGCAGGGCCACCGGCGTCACCCCGCCCACCTGCATGCCGGTCAGCGCCACCGTCTCCTCGGCGCTCGCGAAGGAGACCCGCCGGACACCGAGCAGCCGCTTCACGGCCCGGTTGACGTCCAGCCGCCGGGTCGCCTGCACCAGGCAGGCCGCGTACCGGCGCGGCTCACTCTTTCCCACCACCAGGATGCAGTTGACCGAGTCCTCGAGCGTGTAGCCGTACCGCTCGCAGAACTGCGCGGTGTCGGCGAACTCCGGGTCGATCTCCAGCCACCCGTACGGAACTCCCCAGTCGTCCAGCGTGGCGCGGACGGAGTCGGCGGTGCTCTGCGTGCTCTCCATGTGGCCCGAAGCTACCAGCCGGTCGGCCCCGCCCGGCAGACCGGTCGCGACACGGCCGCCGCGCGGCGGGGCGTTCCGGTCAGTCGGCGGCGAACAGGCCGGCGGGGAGGCCGAGGGAGGTCAGGAAGGCCGACACGAGGTCCTCCGCGAACGGCTCGCTCTCCGCGGCGAGGAGCGCGGCCAGCGCCCCGCGGTCGGGGGCCAGTCCGAAGGCGGCGACCCAGTCCGCGGCGGACTCGGCGGTCTCGGTCGGATCGCCGAGCCAGTCCTGCGGGCAGTCGTGGTCGAGGGCCGTCTCCGGGGAGAGCACGCACGTCCAGGCCGGCCGGCCGCCGTCGAAGGCCTCCACCACGGCGAAGTCGCTGTCGAGGACGAAGGCGCTCAGCAGCGGCCCGGCCGTCTCCCGGGCGAGCGCGGACGTCGCCAGGTCGCCGCCCGCGGTCACCAGGAACTGCCAGCCCTCCACGGCGGCCGAGCGGTCGGGGCGGCCACCCGCGGCCCGTACGGCGGCCGTTCCGTCGAGCGGGGCGTCCAGGCGGGCGACGGTGAGGTTTCCGGTGAATCCCATACCGCGGACGCTACTGCCGGGCACCGACAGGATCGGTGCCCGGCAGACGCTGCGTCCGAGGACGGCGGCTGCGGCCGCGGCTCAGGACGGCGGCGAGGCCGGGGCGGAGGAGACCCCCGCCGCCGACTCGCTGGACGCTCCCGCGCCGCCGGCCGAGGACTGGCCGCCCCCGCTCTTCGGCGCCGAGCTGGGTGCCGAACTCGGTGCCGACGGCGAACCGGACTCCGAGCCGGACGGGCCGGAGCTCGGGGTGCCGGAGGACGGCGTGGAGGTCGACGGGGTGCCGCTCGACGGCGAACCGGAGGAGCCCGAGGTCGACGGCGAACCGGAGGACGAGCTCGGTGGCTGCGTCGGCACGTGCGTGCTGTCGCCCTGGCCCGTGCCGCCGGTCGGCCGGGCGAACGGCTTGCCGCTGGTGGTGTCCACCAGCACGACGGTCTGGATCGGCTGCGGCGCGGGCGTCACGATGACCACCTGCTGCCCGTTGAAGCCGGCCCACGGCTGCCCGTTGTACGAGGCGGGCGCACCCGGGTCGACCGGCGGTGTCAGCGGGTTGCCGCAGGCGCAGCGGACCCGCGGCACGCCGTGCGAGTCGATCAGCACGGCGGTACCCGTCTGCAGCACCGCCTGGTAGGCGGTGGCCTGGCCGTTGCTGAAGCCGTGGTTGGTGACCCGGGTGTCGACGCGCAGCACCACCGGGGTGAGCCCCTTCAGGTAGCCGTCGATCTCGTTGGGCTGGATGCCCTCGACCCCGGCCCAGGCCTTGGCCTTGTCGGGGTTGGCGGCGAGGAAGGCGCTGAGCTTCGGGACGTCGCAGCTGGAGACGTTCATGGTGCCGCCGTACAGGCCGGCGTCACCGCCGCTGCGGTTGCCCCCGCCGGGCGCCGCGGCGGTGGCGGTACCGGTGGTCGGGGCTGCGCTCTGGTCGGTGACCGAGCCGGTGAAGGGGTCCTGTCCGGCGGAGCCGGCCGGCTGCAGGGCGACCTGCTGCGCGGCCGCCGGTGTGCCGGAGCCGCCGCTCAGCACCAGGCCGAGGACGACGCCGAGCACCACGGCCGCGATGCCCGCGGGCAGCACCGTCCGGGGGTTGCGCCACCAGGGTGGCTTCCGGTGCCCGCCGCCCCCGGCCTTGCCTCCTCCACCGTCGCCCCCGCCGCCTCCCCCGGTGACCACCGTCCGCGGTCCGCTCGGCGGGCCGCCGGGTCCGCCGGGGTGGGCGCCCGGCCCGGAGGTGGGGCCGGAGGGTGGGCCGGCGGGGGTCAACGAGGTGTGTCCCGGTCCGGCGGGCCGGTTGCCGGAGGACGGCGGCTCGGAGGCCGGGCCGGAGAGCGGTCCGGAGGGCGGACCTGCCGGTCCCTCGGGCGGCTCGGCGGGCTGGTCGGGTGACGGTGGCAGCGGGCTCACGGGTGTTCCTCCCGTCCTGGGCACCCCCCGCAGGCCATTCTCCGCGCGCCTGCGCCGGCCCGCGCGACAGCTCGCGGTTCCCCGCCCGCGGACTCGCCCTTCCCCGCCCCCGGGCGGAGTCTGTAAGGAGACCCCACCGGAGCCGACCCGGCAGGAGCCGATTGTGCGGACGAGCAGCGGGCCCGGCGCCCGTACCAGCGGCGGGCCCGCGGCCCGCACCGGCGGCCCCGCGGGCGAACTGCGGCACTGGGGCGAGGCGCTGACCTCGGTCGTGGCGGCCGTCGTGGCGATGTTCGCGGTGGCCGCGGTCGGCCTGTACTTCGCCGGCGCGAACGAGCTGCCCTCCGGCGGCTACGGCTCGGTGGTCGCGGCGACGGTCCTGATGGCCTGCGGCGCCTCCGCACGGGTGGAGGGCGGGGCGGCCTTCGTGGCCGGCGCCAAGGGCGGGATCGAGGCGGTACCGCTGTCGGTCTCGCTGACCGGCGCCCTGCTGCTCGGCTGGCTGTTCCTGCGGCCGATGCGGCTGCACGCCACCGTCACCGGCCGGGAGCTGCTGGCCCGGGTCGGCCGGGTCGCCGTGCTGTGGGCGGCAGCGCTGCTGCTGGTGTCGATCCCGGCGGAGCAGAGCTTCGTGGTGTCGACCGGCGAGCCGCTGATCGACGAGCTGGGCGGGCTGATCGGGGCCTCCCCCACGGTGGGCTTCGCGGTGGACACCGGGCGGGCCGTCGGCTTCGGCCTGATCTGGCTCGCGGTGGTGCTGCTGCTCGCCCTGGCGGTCTCCCGGCGGACCCCGCTGCCGCTGCCGCTGCTGCGCTTCCACACCGCCGTCCGTCCGGCCGCGCACGCCGTGCTGACCCTGCTGCTGGTCTACGTCGCCCTGGCGCTGCCGGCCGGCCTGGTGGAGGCCGCCGTCGGCGGGCACGCCCGGCAGACCATGGCGGTGGTCTTCCTCGGCCTGCCGAACCTGGCCTGGCTGGCCCTGGGCATCGGCATGGGCGGCGCCTGGCACGGGCACGTCTCCGGCAGCCTCGGCCTGCCGATGCCGCAGCCGCTGGCCGGGGTACTGCGGGAGAACCAGAACGTCCGGCTGGACGCCGCCACCCTCGCCGACCAGGACTCCCGGGCCTGGCTGCTGGTCGCGCTCGCCGTGGTCGCGCTGCTGCTCACCGGCCTCGGAATGGCGATGCACGCCCCGCCGACGGTCAAGGCCCGGCAGCACGCGCTGCACCTGGCGGTGGCGCTGGGGGTGGCGATGCTGCTGATCGGCGTGCTCACCCGGATCTCCGCCGCCTACGGCCTGACCCTGCTCGGCTTCGGCGGCAGCGGCGCGGCAATCCTGGAGCCCGACCTGCTGGTGCTGGTGGCGGTCGGCGCCGTCTGGGGCGCGGTGGCCGGGCTGCTCGGCGGCTGGACGGCGGACCGGGTGCGCCGGGACACCGCTCCCCCGGAGCACCCGGACCGGCCCTCCTGACGTCAGTCGGTGCCGGTGCCGTAGACCGGCGCCGCCCACGACGGCGGCTCCAGAGGCTCCAGCGGTTTCAAAGGCTCCACAGGCGGGGCGACCGCGGACTCCGGCACCACCGCCGAATCTGGCAGCGCCTCGGACTCGGGCGCCGCCACGGACTCGGGGACCTGCGGGACGAGTTCGGTCGGCGTCGGCACCGGGATCGCCGCGACGTGCTCCACCCCGTGCAGCGCGCCGACGAAGGCCAGGCAGCTGTCGTACCGCTCGTCCGGGGTCTTGGCGAGCGCCCGGATCAGGATGTCGTCCAGGGCGGACGGCAGGTTGGGGCGCTGCTCGCTGAGGTGCGGCGGCGGGTCGTTGAGGTGGGCCCAGAGCATGGCGAGGTCGTCGTCGCGCTGGTAGGGCGAGGTGCCGGCGAGCATCTCGTAGACCACGCAGGCGAGGCTGTAGACGTCGCAGCGGCCGTCCACCGGCTTGCCGTTGATCTGCTCGGGGGCGACGTAGTCCAGGGTGCCGACGAACTGGCCGACGGTGGTGAGCCCGGAGAGCGAGAGGGACTTCTTGGTCAGCCCGAAGTCGGTGAGGTAGACGTGCTCGGGGTGCTCGGAGTCCGTGCCCTCGGCGACCAGGATGTTGCCGGGCTTGACGTCCCGGTGGACGAGGTCGTGGCTGTGCGCGGCGTCCAGCGCTGAGGCGACCTGGGTGGTGATCCGCACGGTCTGACGCAGCGAGAGCGGGCCCTCCCGGTCGAGCAGGGCGCGCAGGTCGCGGCCGCGGACGTACCGCATGGCGATGTAGAGCAGTCCGTCGGCCTCACCGGCCTCGTAGACCGGCACGATGTGCGGGTGGTCGATGGCCGCGGCGGCCTTGGACTCGCGGGCGAAGCGCTCCCGGAAGACGTCGTTGCGGGCGAGGTCCGGGGCGAGCAGCTTGACCGCGACGGTGCGGCCGAGCCGCAGGTCCTCGGCGCGGTAGACGACGGCCATGCCGCCGCGCCCGATCAGCGCCTCCAGCCGGTAGGCGGCGAGTTGGTGACCGGTGAGGTCGGCCGGTGCGGCGGTCGTCATCCGGTGTCACCCCGGCTGCCTGCCGCGGACCGCGGGGCGGCGGGCGGGTCGACGGTGGCGTAGGTCTGCAGCCGGGTGCCGTCGCTGTAGAACCAGCGGCCCTGGTCGAGGTCGAGCAGCCAGGCGGACGGGCCGTCGAGGACGGCGCCGACCCGCAGGTTGCGGGTGCGGTCGCGGAGGGTCTCCAGGTCGATCAGGCCGTCCGCGTACTCGCCGACCAGCCGGCGGTAGGTGGAGAGGGCCTGCTCCAGGGCGAGGAGCAGCGGCCGCGGGTCCTCCAGGGCGGTCAGCGGGTGGTCGGTGCCGGCCGGCGGGTGCGGCACGCTGACCAGCAGCCGGCCGTCGACCCAGGCCGACCAGCCGTTGGAGCAGACGATCCGCGCCCAGTTCCCGGTGCTGTCGGCGAGCCGGACGGGCAGCAGGGGGTCGAGCCGTACGGACGGCCGGGACGGGTCCGGGCTCGCCCAGGTCTGCAGCCCGTCGGCGGGCGCGACATGGGTGGGCTGGAACTCGGTCGGGGCGGTCACCAGCGGTCACCTCCGCATCACGGCGGGCTCGTGACGGCGCAGCAGGCGGGCGACCAGCAGGCCGAGGACGACGCTCAGTACCACCATCATGCCCATGTCGAGCAGCCAGATCGAGGCCTTGTGCTGGAAGAGCGGGTCGGAGGTCAGCGGCTTGGGCACGGTGGCGTGCAGGTCGATGGTGGCGGCCATGGCGGCGAAGGCCCAGCGGGACGGGACGAGCCAGGAGAGCTGGGCGAGCACGGGGGTGCTGTTGAGCTGGATCAGAGCGCCGCAGAAGACCACCTGGACGATGGCGACCAGCACCAGCAGCGGCATGGTCACCTCCTCCTTCTTCACCAGCGCGGAGATGAGCAGGCCGAGCATCATGGCGGTGAAGGCGAGCAGGGCGACGGCCAGGGTGATCTCCAGCAGCGGTGGCATGAGGACGCCGCTGCCGCCCTGGGGGCGTAGATCGACGCCGAGCAGCGCGACCATGGTGAGCACCACCGCCTGGATGACGGTGACCGTGCCCAGCACGATGATCTTGGAGCAGAGGTACGCCGATCTGGACAGGCCGACGGCGCGTTCTCGCTGGTAGATGACGCGTTCCTTGACGAGTTCGCGCACCGAGTTGGCGGCGCCGGTGAGCACCGCGCCGACGCAGAGGATCAGCAGGGCGTTGAAGATGCTGTCCTCGGCGAGTTTCTTGCCGGCCAGGGCCCGGGCCATCACGCCCATCACGAACGGCAGCGCGATCATGACCGCCAGGAAGGTGCGGTCGGCGGTGAGCGCGGTGGCGTAGCGGCGGACGAGGGTGGAGACCTGCTTGCGCCAGCGCTGCGGCCGTGGCGGCTTGGGGGCCGGGGTCTCGGCGGCCGGGGCGTGCGGCGCGGCCGGCCCGGGGTGGTCCATGGCGCCGGCGATGTACCGGCGGTACGAGGGCGAGGAGCGGTACTGGCCGGCCCAGTCGCGTTCGGTGTCGTTCTCGAAGGCGTCGAAGGCGTCCGGCCACTGCTCGAATCCGAAGAAGCCGAGGGTCTCGCCGGGCGGTCCGTAGAAGGCGATCCGGCCGCCGGGGGCGAGCAGCAGCAGCCGGTCGCAGAGTTCCAGGCTGAGAACGCTGTGGGTGACGACGATGACGGTGCGGCCGTCGTCGGCGAGGTTGCGCAGCATCTGCATGACCGAGCGGTCCATGCCGGGGTCGAGGCCGGAGGTCGGCTCGTCGAGGAAGAGCAGGGAGGGCTTGGTGAGCAGCTCCAAGGCGACACTGACCCGTTTGCGCTGGCCGCCGGAGAGGCTGGAGATCACCTGGTCGGCGCGCTTGTTCAGGCCGAGTTCGCCGATCACCTCCTCGACCCTGGCCTCGCGTTCGTCGGCGGCGGTGTCGTCGGGGAAGCGCAGCTCGGCCGCGTACTGCAGGGCGCGGCGCACCTGCAGCTGGGTGTGCAGGATGTCGTCCTGCGGGACGAGGCCGATCCGGCGGCGCAGCTCGGCGTAGTCGCGGTAGAGGTCGCGGCCGTCGTAGCGGACGGCGCCCTCGTCGGCGGGCCGCAGGCCGGTGAGCGCGTTGAGCAGGGTGGACTTGCCGGCGCCGCTGGGGCCGGCGACGGCGAGCAGGGTCTTCTGGCCGACCGGGAAGGTGACCGAGTCGAGCAGCCGGCGGCCGCCGGCCACGGTGACGGTGAGGCCGTCCACGTCGAGGTCGACGTCGCCGGTGTCGACGAACTGCTGGAGTTCGTCGCCGACCAGGCAGAACACCGAGTGGCCGATGCCGATGAGGTCGCCCTCGCCGACGACGGCGCCGAGCACGGGCTGTCCGTTGACGTAGGTGCCGTTGTGGCTGCCGACGTCGATGATCTCGAAGCGCCCGTCGGGCCGGGCGCGCAGCTCGGCGTGCCGGCGCGAGACCGACAGGTCGCCGACGACCAGGTCGTTCTCGAGGGCGCGGCCGATCCGGACGACCTTCGCCGGGAGCGGGCGGACGGTGGTCGGGGGCCGCAGGGAGCCGGTGATGGAGGTCAGCGCGGACGGCTGCCGGTCCGGTTCGGGGCGCACGGCCAGGGCGCGGAGGCTGCAGCGGGGGCCGTCGGCGGCGGCGCCGAAGCGCATCTCGCTGCCGGGTCCGACGTCGAGGTGCCGGATCCGGTGACCGTCGGTGAAGGTGCCGTTGGTGGAGCCGCTGTCGTCCAGCGCCCAGTGGTCGCCGTCGGCGTGCAGCACGGCGTGGTGCCAGGAGACCCGGGGGTCGTCCAGGAAGACCTCGCTCGTGGGGTCACGGCCGACGTGGTACGTGCGACTCGGGCTGATGACCTGCGAGTCGCCGTCGGTCTCGAGTACCAGCTGCGGCGCGGTGAGCGCGGCGGGTCGCTCTCCCATACCGCCGATGGTAGCCGCGCCCCGGACGGCACGCCCGCTTCCGGAGCCCGGCCCGACGGGCCCTCGACATGCCCACGGCAGGGTGATTCGGCCCGAATCAGGTGTGTCACCCGGTATGTCTTGGGGCATGACGTGTTCGTACTGTCGGCCGCACATCGGGGAGGCTCCGTGAACACCTGGGCGACCTGGACCACGCAGGGCATTCTCGCCGGCACCGGAGGGGTGCGGACGGTCGAGTTGGGCGTCATCAAGGGCGATCTGACGGTCCACACCACGTGGATCGACGGTGAGGCCCGGCTGACGGTGCAGTACAGCGGCGCGCTGGACTGGTTCACCGTGGAGGGCAGCCCGGTGCCCGCCGGGGACGAGGCGACAGCCCGCGAACTCCACCAGCGCATGGTGGAGGCGGTGAAGGCCGGCGGCGGCGCGACCGCCCCGACGAAGGCCGACGGTGGCGCGACCGCTCCGAGCTGACCGTCGGCGGACGCTGCCCGCGGTCGCCGCCGCCCTGGCCGCCCTGATGGCCGGCTGCACTCTGGGCGGCGGCGCGCCCTCCCCCACCGCGGCGCCGTCCACCGTGGTCGCCACCGCGGCCTCCCCGACCCCGCTGAAGGCCGGCGACTGGCCCGGCTACCACCGCGACGCGCTGCGCACCGGTACGGCACCGGACGCGGCCCCGGTCGGGCCGCTCGGCACGGCCTGGACGGCGAAGCTCGACGGCGCGGTGTACGGGCAGCCGCTGGTGGTCGGCGACAGGGTGCTCGCCGCGACCGAGAACAACACGGTGTACGGGCTGGACGCGGCGAGCGGCGCGGTGCTGTGGAGCCGTCACCTGGGCGCCCCGGCCCGGACGGCGGACTTGCCCTGCGGCAACATCGACCCGCTGGGGATCACCGGCACCCCGGTCTACGACCCGGCGACCGGGCGGGTGTTCGCGGTCGCCGAGCTGGCCGGCGGCCGACACGTGCTGGCCGGGCTGAACGCGGCGACCGGGGCGCTGGAGGTACAGCGCGCGGTCGAACCGCCGAAGGGCTACCGGCCCGCCCACCAGCAGCGCTCCGCGCTCGCGCTGTGGAACGGCCGGGTGGTGATCGCCTACGGCGGGCTCTTCGGCGACTGCGGCGACTATGTCGGCAGTGTGCTGTCGGTGGCGACCAGCGGCGCCGGGCCGGTGCTCTCCTACGCGGTGCCGACCGGCCGCGAGGGCGGGATCTGGGCGAGCGGCGGCCCGGTGGTGGACGGCGACCGGCTGCTGGTCGCCGTCGGCAACGGCGAGTCGACGGGCGGCTCGTACGACGGCTCGGACTCGGTGCTCGCGCTCTCTCCCGAGTTGCGGCGGGTGGACTGGTTCGCCCCGTCGAGCTGGGCGGACGACAACTCCCGGGACCTCGATCTCGGTTCGCTCTCGCCGGTGCGGGTGGGCGGCCACGTGCTCGCCGTCGGCAAGCGCGGCGAGGCGTACGTGCTGGACGCGCAGCGCCTCGGCGGCATCGGCGGGCAGGTCGCGCAGGCGACGGTCTGCCCGGCGTACGGCGGCGCCGCGGTGGACGGTTCGACGGTCTACGTGCCCTGCCTGCACGGCCTGGCCCGGCTGACGGTGGGCCAGGACGGCTCGGTGCACCAGGACTGGCAGGTGGAGCTGGGGCGCGGCGGCTCGCCGGTGGTCGGCGGCGGCGCGGTCTGGGTGGTGGACAACGAGCGCGGTGTGCTGCTCGCCCTCGACCCGGCGACCGGCCGGACGCTGCAGCAGGCGAAGACCGGCCCGGCCCCGCACTTCGCCTCCCCGGTGCTCGCCGGCGGGCGGGTCCTGGTCGGCACGATGAACGGGGTCACGGCCTTCTCGGTCGGCTGATTTCCGCCCCCCGGGCCGGCCGTGCGCCCCGGCGGAAAATTCTCCGCGCTTCCGTGATACCTATCGGTCCACCGGCGCGTCTATGAGTGCGAGGGCCGCCGACCGCCCCTGGCCAAGATCAACTGACGGCACGTCAGATGGTAATGTACAGGCCAAACGGGGGCGTGGGCGACAACACACACGCTCCCCGCCGGACCCGATTCCTGGAGCATCTGTGCCCGCACGCCTGTACCGCCGTGGCCTGCCGCTCGCGGCCGCGGCCCTCGCCGCCTCCCTGCTCGCCGGCTCGGCCCAGGCCGACAACCCCGCCCCGGCCGACGCGACCCTGACGGCCGACCTCGACGCCCTGCTGGCCGACGCCCGCCTCGCCAACGCGCAGGCCGGCGTCCAGGTCCTCGACGCGACGACCGGCCAGGTGCTGTACTCCCGTCAGCCCGGCGCGCTGCTCACCCCGGCGTCCACCATGAAGACCGTCACCTCCACCGCCGCCCTCGAACTGCTCGGCGCCGACCACCGGTTCACCACCGAGGTCCGCACCACCGGCACCACGTACGGCGGCAAGCTCGTCGGCGACCTGGTGCTGCGCGGCGGCGGCGACCCCAGCCTGCTCGTCCAGGACCTCGACGACCTGGCCGCCAAGGTCGCCGCGTCCGGCATCACCACCGTCACCGGCCGGGTGCTCGCCGACGGCAGCCGCTACGACTCCACCCCGCTCGGCCCGGGCTGGGCCTGGGACGACGAGCCGTACTCGTACAGCCCGCAGATCTCCGGCCTTACGGTCGCCAACGACCCCGAGTACCAGATGGACACCGTCCAGGTGACCGTCACCCCCGGTGCCGCCGGCGAGAAGGCCAAGGTCGCCCTGGTACCCGCCGAGGCGCCGATGAAGTTCACCGGCGGCATCACCACCGGCGCGGCCGGCAGCGGCGCCACCGCCGACGTCGAACGCCGCCGTGGCGCCAACGAGCTGCTGCTCTCCGGCAGCATCGCGGCCGGCGCCGCTCCGGCCACCTACTGGGTGACGGTCGAGGACCCGGCCACCTACGCCGCCAAGGTCTTCGCCGGCGCGCTCGCCCGGCACGGTGTGAAGGTGCAGCGCGGCGTGCAGACCGCGACCGGCTCCGAGACCTCGCAGCCGCTCGCCTCGCACGACTCCAAGACCCTCGCCGAGCTGGTCGTGCCGATGCTGAAGATCAGCAACAACGGCATAGCCGAGCACCTGACCAAGGAGATCGGCAAGGTCAAGGGCGGCAAGGGCGACTGGGCCACCGGCATCAACCAGGTCAAGGCCTTCCTCAAGGCCAACGGCCTGGAGACCCCGGCCGGCCGCCAGGTCGACGGCTCAGGCCTCTCCCGCTACGACCTGATCACCCCGGCCAAGATGGCCGGCCTGCTCAAGGTCGCCCAGGACAAGCCCTGGTTCAACGCCTGGTACAACGCCCTGCCGGTGGCCGGCAACCCCGACCGGATGGTCGGCGGCACCCTGGCCGCCCGCATGCGCGGCACCAAGGCCGAGAACAACGTGCACGCCAAGAGCGGCTCGATGAGCGGCGTCGACAACCTGATGGGCTACGCCACCGCGCCCGACGGCCACAAGCTGATCTTCTCGGTGATGGTCAGCAACTTCGCCGGCACCAGCCCCCGTCCGGTGATCGACGCCATCGCCGTCCGCCTCGCCTCCGGCCCCGCCGCCACCCCGAGCGCGCCGGCCGCCACGCCCGTCACCCCGAAGCTCAAGTCGCTGAACGCGCCCGCCCGCGGCGGCGACGAGGCCACCGGCAGCACCGCCGGCACCGGCACCCGCTGGGAGGACTGCGAGACCGTCGGCCGCTGCTGACACTCCCCGCTCCGGCACACCGCGGCCGGGCACCGTCGGGCGCATGCCCCGGCGGTGCCCGGCCGCGGTCGTGTCAGGCGGCGCCGCCGCGGCCGGGGTCGGGCTTCCCGGCCTGCGGCTTTCCGGACGGCTTCCCCGTGTGTGGCTTTCGGGTGGACGGCTTGCGGGCAGGCGGCTTTCCGGCAGTCGGCTCGGCGGCAGACGGCTTTCCGGCGGCGGTCGGGGGCTTGCGAAGGTCGGCCCGGCGGTCGGCGGTCCCGCGGAGGGTGCGGGGCGGCTTCACGAGCGGCAGGGTGCGGCCGCGGACCACCCGCCACACCCCCGTCGGACACGGGCCCGCGTAGCGGCGCAGGCGGTCCGGCTCCAGGGTGCGCAGCCGCAGGTCGAGGCAGCTGTCGTGGTCGGCCTCCGGGTTCCACGTCCGGGTGGGCAGCCGGATGTGGTCGCTGCGGCTGAGCCAGTCCTGGCTGGTGCTCTTCAGCACCTCAAGCCGGTCGTCCAGGACGCGCACCACCAGCACCGGCCGGTCCTTGGACTCGCCTGATTCGGCGAACGGCACGTCCGCCCACCACATCTCGCCGGGGACCGGCCGTCGCCCCGGTGGGTGGATGCCGCCGCCCGTCCACTCGACCGGGGGCAGGCCGGCCGCCAGCCGTACCCGGGGCAGCCGCCAGGCCGCGGCCGCCGTGGTCCCCAGGGCCACCACGACGGCCACCGCGGCGAGCACCGCGACCGTCGAACGCTCCGGCGACCGGGCCAGCCACACCGCGGACGCCACCAGGGCCGCACCGGCACCGACCACGGCGGGCACCGGGCCCCGGTTGAGCAGCCCCCAACCGAGGATGCAGAGCACCACGCCGAAGGTGGTCACCGCGCCCAGCCCGAGCAGGTGGTCGAAGTCAGGGCCGCCGCGGTGGTACGAGAGCAGTGCGGTGAGCACGGCCGCGGCGAACAGGGCGAGTGCCCGGACGGCGAGCCGGTGCCAGGGGAACCGGCGGCGGCGGTCCGGCCGGTAGCCCCAGGCCGTGGCCACCGCGGTCGCCACCGCCAGGGCCGCCAGGGCCGGCCACTGGTCGGGGCTCTGCGCGACCTCGCGCTCCACCTCCGGGTCCGTGTGGCGAAGGTGGACGACCAGCACGGCGCAGGCCACATAGGTCAGCGAGGTCAGCCAGAGCACCGGCAGCAGGAGCACGAACCGCTTCGCGGAGCGCAGGATCATGCACGCAGGGTAGGGCAGGCCGGGCGCGCCCGACAGGGCCGTCCCGGAACCTGGTTGACACCGTGTCAGTAACAGGCCGGCACCCGGCCCACGAGGACCGGGTGCCGGGTGCCGGACGGCGAGGTACGCGTCAGCGGCAGGTGTAGGGGAAGGTCACCGAGGAGGTGCCGCTGCCCGGGCCGACGATCTCCAGGGTGGCGGTCGCCTGCATGCTGCCGTGGCCCTGGAAGGTCCACCGCAGCACCACGTCGGTAGTGCGGCGGCCGTTGGAGACCGGCTGGGTGAGCACGCCCGAGTCCGTGCCGTCGCTGCGCTTCCAGCGGTACCGGACGTTGCCCGCGCCGCCCTGGGTGGCGATCGAGCCGGTGATGACGGCCGTACCGTCGCAGGACGGGCCCTGCGTGTTGTCGGTGCGGACGCTGACGCCCGTCACCGCGACGGGCCTGCCGTAGCGGTCCCAGGCCAGCCAGGCGAGCACGGCGAGCAGCAGGAGCAGCGGCAGCAGCAGCCAGCGGCGGCGTCGGCGCTTCGGCGGCTCCGGGGCCGGCGGCACCGCGGTCGCCCCGTGCCAGACCGCGGCGGCCTGCGGGGGCACGCCCGGGCCGAACCGCTGCAGCCCGTCCTGCGGGGCGGGCGCGGGCTGGGCCACGGGCACCGGGGTACCCATGGCGGGGGTGAGGGGCGTGCCCATGGCGGGGGTCAGCGGCGTGCCCATCGCCGGGGTGACGACGGGCGTGCCCATGGCCGGGGTCGGCGTGGGGACGGCGGTGCCGACCGGCGGGGTCGGCCAGACCTGCGGGTCGAGGAAGGTGGCGCTCTCGAAGCCCTCGGCCGGCGGCTGCTGCTGCGGGGGCGGCGGGACGTACGCCTGCGGCGCCGGCCGCCCCTTCGCGGTGTCCAGCCGGACGGTGGCCTCGGGGTTCGGCTGCGCCGGCCCGAGCCGGACGGTGCCCTCCGGGTCCGGCTTGGCGGTGTTCAGGCGCACGGTGCCGTCCAGGTCCGGCTGCTTCGCCGGGCCGAGCCGGACGGTGCCCTCCGGGTCGGCCGCGGGCACGGGGGCGGCGTTGAGCCGGACGGTGGCGTCCGGGTTCGGCCTCGGCGCGTTGAGGCGCACGGTGGCGTCCGGGTTCGCCGCGGGGGCGTTCAGCCGGACCGTGGCGTCCGGGTTGGTCGCGGGAGCGCTCAGGCGCACCGTGGCGTCGGGGCCGGGTGCGGAGCCGAGCCGGACGGTCGACTCCGGGTCGGGCGCGGGCGTGCCGAGACGTACGGTCTCGTCCGCCGTGGGCGGCTTGGCGCCGAAGCGGACGGTGGCGTCCTCGTCGGGCTGCTGCGGGGTGCTCATTTCTCGTTCCTCAGGTCAGGATGACGCAGTAGCTCGTGTTGACGGGACCGGACGTGCTGCCCTGACCCGATTCGGCCGCCGGGTTCGAGCTCACCCTCGCGCTCCAGGAGCCCGAGGTGCTCGGAGCCGACACGGTGGTGGTGAAGGGCGTCTTCGCCCCCTTCGGAATGGTGATGGGGACGGTGGAGGCCGGCAGGCGGCTTCCACTGGCGTACCAGGCGACGGTCACCGTGCCGCTCGCCGCACCGTTGTGCTCGACCGTGATCCTGGCGACCACCTCGTAGGACCGGCTGCCACACGTGGTGCTGACGCTCAGCCGGAGGACCCGCAGGGTCGGCGGCGGCGGGGCGCTGGTGGTGGGGGTGGTCGGCGGGGTGGTGGGCGGCGTCGTCATCGGCGGGGCGACGGTGGGCTTCTTGGTCGGGGTGGGGTTCGGCGAGGCGAACGGAGAGGTGGACGGCGAAGCGCTCGCCGAGGGGGAGGCGGACTCCGAGGGCGAGGCCGACGGGGAGGCGGAGGCCGAAGCGGAGGGCGAGGCGGACTCCGAGGGCGCCACGGGGCCGTCGGAACCGAAGGTCGTGGTGGCGCGCGGGGCGGCGACCTCGGTGGTCGTGGTGGAGTCGGAGGCGCCGGCGGCGGCGACCCCGGCGAGGGTGCCGCCGAGCAGGACGAGTCCGGCCGCGACGCTCAGCAGCTTGGCCCGCGGGCCGAACCGCCGCACCGCCGTGATCGGGTCCGGGGGCTCCGGCAGCGTGGTGGTGGCGACCGAGGTGTTGCCGACCGCGTGCCCGTGCGGGCTGGGCAGCAGCAGCGGCAGCAGGGCGACCAGGCCGGCCAGCTGGCGGCGGCCGCGCTCCTCCCACTCCGGCCCGTACGCGCCGGAGGCGACCGCGTCGAGCTCGGCGACCAGATCGGCCGCGCCGTCCGGCCGGTCCGTCGGGGTCTTGGCGAGGCCGGATCGGATCAGCGGCCGCAGCGCCTCGGGCGCCTGGTCGTCGGGGATGTCCGCCTCGGTGTGCTGGACGGCCAGTTCCATCAGCGTGGTGCCCGCGTACGGCTTGGCACCGGTGAGGCACTCGAAGAAGGTCGCGGTGGCGGCGTAGACGTCGCCCCGCGGGGAGGCGGGCTCGCCGGTCCACTGCTCGGGCGCCATGTAGGCGGGGGTGCCGGCGATGTCGCCCTTGGCGCCGGTGGGTACCGCGATGCCGAAGTCGACCAGCTTGGAGACGCCCTCGGTGGTGACGAGGACGTTGCCGGGCTTGTAGTCGCGGTGCACCACGCCGGCCCCGTGGGCGTCGGCGAGGCCCAGCAGCGAGCCCTTGAGCACGGCCAGCGCGGCCTCGGGGCCGGTGGCGCCCTCGGCCTGCAGCAGGTCGCGCAGGGAGACGCCGTCGACGAGCTCCATGACGATGGCGGCGCCGCGCGGGCCCTCCACGTACTCGTACAGGCGGGTGACGTGCGGGGAGTCGAGCCCGGCGAGCAGCTCGGCCTCGGTGCGGAAGTTCTCGTGGTCGGCGTGCTCGCCGTTGAGGTACTTGACCGCGACGGGCATGCCGGTCGCGTCGTGGCGGGCCAGCACGACGCGCCCGGCCGCTCCCGCGCCGAGTTCGCGCTCGTGGGTGTAGCCGGGCAGCTCCCAGCGTGCGTCCTGCGGTACCGCAGCGTCCTGGGGGGCCTGGCCCTCCGGGCCGCCCTTGCCTCTGTTCTCGTCCACCGTTCCTGCCACCATGCCGTCGATACCGTACCGGGTGTACGGGCACCGACAGTGACGCACCCGCGGCCCGGAGGGTTCCGGTCCACGGGTGCTGGAAGGTCACGATTCAGCCGTTTCGCACACTACTTGTCGCCTTCAGCTACTTCCTTGCGGCGGCGGGCGGGTCGGTCGTGCACGGTCACTCCGTGTCGCGGCGGCGGGCCGACTCGGCGGCCTCCGCGGCGACGGACCCGGCGTGCACGAGGCGGTGCCCGAGGTCGAGCAGGGCGCGGCCGACGGCGAGCTCGTCGCCGATCGCGGGCACGGCGGGGTCGTGGCTGCTGCGGCGGGCCTCGGCGTCGGCCTGCATCGCGCCGGCGCCCTCCAGGACGGTGCCGGCGGACTCGAGGACGGCGTGCGCCCGGGTGACGTCGCCGTCCTCGGTGACCATCAGCCGTACCTGCCACTCGCTGGTGTGCGGCCCCTCGGCCGCGAGCGAGCCGCTCACCGGTCGAGCCCCTCGGCGGGCTCGTCGAGGCGGTCGCCCTCGGCCGAGGACTCGTCCTGCGCGTGCGCGGTCTGGTACGAGGTGATGCCCTCCTCGGGGTCCCGCGAGCGCACGTCCTCCTCGTCCCGCTCCGCCTTGTCGTTCATCCGCTGCTGCATGTCGGACATGGCCGCTCCCTGTGCTCGGGCGGTCGGCGGGCCCGTGGCACCCGGCGGAGGCTGGCCGCCGCGGCGGGCGGGGCCGGCCGCGTTCCTGGTTCCAGCGTGCTCCTGCCCGGGCCCGCGGGCCACAGCGCGCCGTCCGCCGGGTGGTGCGGCCGTCCGGGTCGTCCGGGTCGTCCGGTCGTCCGGGTCAGCCGGTCGTCCGGGTCAGCCGAGTTCGTCCAGCAGGCCGGGGTTGACCAGGCCAACGACCGTGCAGACGTCCGCCGCGCCGACCGCCGGCCACAGCACCCGGCGGGCCGCCCGGTAACGCTCGGCGAGCCGGCGGCGGTCCGCCTCGTCCAGCCGGGCGGCCCGGTCGGGCAGCGAGTTGTGCGCGTTGTCGGAGATCTTCAGCAGGGTCGCCGAGTGGTCGGCGGTGATCTGCTCCAGCATCGCCGGGTAGGCGGTGCCCGGGACCTTGGTGACCCGCCGGACGGTCGCCACCACCGCGGACGGAACGCCCGCCCGCAGCAGGTCCTCCGCGGTCAGCGGGGTGTCCTCCAGGACGTCGTGCAGCAGCCCCGCCATCTGCAGGCCGGTGCCGAACGGCGCCAGGCCGGCGGCCACCGCCCTGACGTGCTCCACGTACGGCACGCCGATCTTGTCCGTCTGCCCGGCGTGCGCGTCGGCGGCCAGGGCGTCCACATCGGCAAGGCTCAGCTCGGACACGGCGGTCTCCCATCGGTGCGGGCGCCGGGCCCCGACGGCCCGTCAGCCGCGGCGAAATATAGTCGGCCGAGCCGACGGGAAGGAGCAGCAGGGTGCGGGTGACACCGATCTCCCCGGAACGGCTGACCGCGCTGGTCGCCGACCGGATCGAGGACGCCGCGCGGGACGCCCCGTGGGTGCGGGTCGCCGTGGACGGTGCTGCCGCCGCCCGGCCGGACGCCCTCGCCGACGCCCTGGTCGGGCCGCTGCGGCTGCGCGGCCGCCCGGTGCTGCGGGTGTCCGCCGCGGACTTCCTGCGGCCCGCCTCGATCCGCCTGGAGTACGGCCGGCACGACACCGACGCCTTCCACGACCTGTGGCTGGACGACGGCGCACTGCTGCGCGAGGTCCTCGCCCCGCTCGACCCGGGCGGCAGCGGGCGGGTGCTGCCCTCGCTCCGGGACGCGGCCGCCGACCGGGCCACCCGCGCCCCGTACACCGAACTGCCGCCCGGCGGGGTGCTGCTGCTCGCGGGCCCGCTGCTGCTCGGCCGCTGGCTGCCCTTCGAGCTGACCGTCCACCTCGCGATGGGCCCGGCCGCGCTCGCCCGGCACACCGCCGAGGACGAGCGGTGGACCCTGCCCGCCTTCGCCCGCTACGAGGAGGAGACCCGCCCCCGGGAGGCCGCCGATCTCGCCGTGAAGGTCGACGACCCCCGGCACCCGGCCCTCGTCGAACCGTGACCCGCCCGGATCGGCACCGGACCGGGCGGTGCGCGGCGTCAGGCGAGCATCTGCCCTGCCGTGTCACGGAGTTGGTCGTGCCGGTGGCGCAGCTGGACGGGCCCGTGCCGGTGGACCAGGCGGCGCCGACTCGTCGCGCTGCTCGTCACCGACTGTTGAGCCGGGCGGCCTGCCGTGTCAGGTGGTCGCGCTCGCCGAGATTGGGTGCTCGGTGGGCCGCCTCGGCGTACAGCCGTGCCGCCGTCGCGAGGTCGCCGTCGCGTTCGTGGAGGTGGGCCGCCACGGCGGTGTGGCGGGGCAGGGTGTCGTCCAGTTCCGCGAGCGCCGCCAGACCGGCGCGCGGTCCGTCGGCCTCGCCGACGGCGACGGCACGGTTGAGCCTGGCGATCGGGCTGTCGGTGAGGCGCACGAGTTCGTCGTACCACTCGACGATCTGCACCCAGTCGGTCTCGTCGGCGGCGGGCGCGTCGGCGTGCAGGGCCGCGATCGCGGCCTGGGCCTGGAACTCGCCCAGCCGGTCCCGGGCGAGGGCCGCCTGCAGGATCTCCACGCCCTCGGCGATGGTTGCGGTGTCCCACCGGCCCCGGTCCTGTTCGGCGAGCGGCACCAGGCTGCCGTCGGGCGCCGTGCGGGCCGCCCGCCGGGCGTGGTGGAGCAGCATGAGGGCGAGCAGCCCGGCCGCCTCGGGGTGGTCGATCGCCGCGGCGAGCTGCCGGGTGAGCCGGATCGCCTCGGCGGCGAGGTCGACGTCGCCGGAGTAGCCCTCGTTGAAGACCAGGTAGAGGACGCGCAGCACGGTGGCGACGTCGCCGGGCCGGTCGAGCCGCGCGCCGGCCACGGTGCGCTTGGCCCGGCTGATCCGCTGCGCCATGGTCGCCTCGGGCACCAGGTAGGCCTGGGCGATCTGGCGGGTGGTCAGTCCGCCGACGGCGCGCAGCGTGAGCGCGACCGCGGACGCCGCTGTGAGGGACGGGTGGGCGCACAGGAAGTACAGCCACAGCGTGTCGTCCGCCGCGGGCGCGGGCCCGGGCGGCGGTTCCTCCTCGGCGAGGTCCTCACGGCGCCGGCGGGCGGTGTCCGCCCGGGCCGTGTCGAGGAACTTGCGCCAGGCGACGGTGATCAGCCAGCCCTTCGCGTCCTGCGGCATGTCGGCGGGCCAGACGCGGACCGCCTCGACCAGCGCGTCCTGGACGGCGTCCTCGGCCGCCGCGAAGTCGGCTCCGCGGCGGACGAGGACGGCGAGCACGCTCGGGGTGAGGCTGCGGAGCAGTGCCTCGTCCATCAACGGCTCACTCCGTGACAGTGGGCGGCGCGGCCAGGAAGGGGCGCAGTTCGAGCCACTCGTGGATCGGCCGGCCGCCGGCCCCGGGGGCGGCGGACAGTTCCCCGGCGAGTTCGACGGCGCGCTCGTAGCTGTCGACGTCGATCACCATCCAGCCGGCGATCAGGTCCTTCGTCTCGGCGAACGGGCCGTCGGTGACCGGCGGCCGGCCCTCGCCGTCGTACCGGACGAAGGTCCCCTCGGGGGCGAGCGCCTGGCCGTCGACGAACTCGCCGGTCTTCTCCAGCCGGGCCGCGAAGTCGTGCATGTACTGCATGTGCGCCGAGATCTCCTGCGGCGTCCACCGGTCCATCGGCACGTCGTTGACGGCAGCCGGGGCGCCCCGGTAGTGCTTCAGCAGCAGGTACTTGGCCATGGTGTCTCTCCTCGGTCCTGGTGCGACCCATTCTGGTCGCGTTCACCCCTGGGACGGAGCCGACTCCGCGTTCTCGACATCGCCGCCGGAATTTCTTTCCGACCGGGACGCGGGTGCACCGGGAGTCGGTAATCCCGTTGCCGGCGGGTGGCGCGGGCCGGGATCCTCGGCGGATGTCCGAGAGCGCCTTCGTCCCGTATCCGAAGATCCCCGAGCGGGCGGCCCTCAGCCGGTCCGCCGTCCACCGCTGGGCCGCCACCGAGAAGGTGCACGGCGCCCATCTCGCGCTGGTCTGCGAGGACGGCGGCGGCGTGCGCGCGGCCAAGCGGCGCGGGCTGCTCGCGGGCGACGCCCTGGACGGCTTCTTCGGGCTCGCCCGGATCTGGCCCGCACTGGCGGTGTCCGCCCGCCGGGCCGCCGGGGCCCTGCGCGAGGAGTACCGCGCGCCGGGGCGGGTGGTGCTGTACGGCGAGCTGTTCGGCGGCCGGTACCCGCACCCGCGGGTCGCGCCGGCGGAGGGCGTCCCGGCCGTGCAGACCGGTGTCTGGTACGCGCCCGACCTGCACTGGTCGGCCTTCGACGCGGTGGTGGAGGCCGACGGCGGCCCGCGGTGGGTCGGCGACGCGGCGCTGCGGCGGGCCGCCGGCGCGGCCGGGCTGTGCTGCGCGCCGCTGCTGGCCGAAGGGCCCCTCGTCCGACTGCAGGAGCTCCCGGCGGTCTTCCCGAGCCGGGTCCCCGCCCTGTTCGGCCTGCCGCCGCTGGCGGGCAACCTCGCCGAGGGGTACGTGCTGAAGCCCGCCGGGGACGTGCCGGTGGCCGCCGGGCGGCCGGTGCTCAAGGTCAAGCAGGCCGGATTCGCCGAGGACGCCCGGTACGCCGGGGCGCGCCCGTACACCGTGCCGCCCGGCGGCGCGGCGGGCGTCCCCGGCTGGCTGGTCGAGCAGGCGGCGGCGCTGCTCACCCCCGCCCGGGCTGCCTCCGCGGTCTCCAAGCTGGGCCCTGCCGCCGCCCCTGCGGACCTCGCCGCCGAACTCGCACGGGACGCCGTCGAGGACCTCGCCGACCGGCTCGGCGGCCTCCCCGCCGCACAGGCCGCCCGCCTGGCCGGCTGCCTGCACGGCGCCGCCCAGGAGCTGGCCCGCCTGGACGCCTGCGACCGCACCGCATCTCCCCGCACCGCATCACCCCGGACCGCCTGACCGCCGGGCGCGGCCCCGGCGGGCGGCTCAGGTCGGGGTGGGGCCGTGCTGGCAGTGCGGGCACCAGTAGGCGGGCCGGTCCTGCGCGTACGAGGCCGTCCGCAGTGGGGTGCCGCAGCGGGCGCAGGGGCGGCGGGCCCGGCCGTAGACCCAGGTGCGGCGGTCCGGGTGCGGGTCGCGGGTGGTGATCCGCTCGGCCCGCAGTTTGTTGGCCTCCAGCAGCTGCTGCGCCTTGGCGAGCATCCGGTCGAGCACGGTGACCTCGCCGACCGGGGTCCACGGGGTGACGCCGGCCATGAAGCAGAGCTCGTTGGCGTACACGTTGCCGATGCCGGCCAGGTTCTGCTGGTCGAGCAGGGCCTCGCCGACCGGGCGCGCGGGGTCCGCGGTGAGGCGGCGCAGTGCCTCGGCGGCGTCCCAGTCCGGGCCGAGCAGGTCGGGGCCGAGGTGGCCGACGGCGCGGCCCTCGTCGGCGGTGCGGAGCAGTTCGACGACGGGCAGGCGGTAGCCGACGGCGGTGCGGTCGGCGGTGCCGAGCACGGCGCGGATCTGGTGCGCGGGGCCGCCGTGCCACGCCTCGCCGGCCCGGAAGACGGCCCAGCGGCCGTCCATCCGCAGGTGGGTGTGGAGGGTGAGGCCGCCGTCGAAGCGGGTGAGCAGGTGCTTGCCGCGCGGCACGACGTCCAGCACCAGGCGGTCCGTCAGGTCGGCGGTGGCGTGCGCGGGCACCCGCAGGTCCGCCGCGGTCAGCCGGTGGCCGGCCAGGGCCTCGCGGAGCTTCGCCGCGGTGCGGTACACGGTGTCGCCTTCGGGCACTCCCCCATCATGCCGCCCGGCGGTGGCACCCGGTGGCAGGATGCGTCCCGGGGAGGGGGATGTGCTGGACGGCCGGCTGGTGCGGGACGGCTCGGAGTGCGAGGCGCGCCGCGCGGTGGCCGTCCACGACATCGGCCGGTTCGTGCCGGGCGGGCGGCTGCGGTCGAGGCCGCTGCTGGAGCCCGCCGACGGCTGACCTCGCCCCCTCTCGTGCCCTCCGGATGCCCGCGGTGTCAGGATGCGTCCGGGACGAAGGGGGCACGGTGACCGGTCAGGCTGTGCGCAGGACGGCGGAGTGCGGGGCGTGCGGCGGTGTCGTCCTCCGGGAGATCGGCCAGGTCGTGCGGTCGGGGCGGCTCGGCTGGGGCGTCGACACGGACTGCGGCGGTTGCTCGGCCATCTCCTGCGACGACAGCTGGGGCCCGGCGCCCGACTCCGTCCGGCAGGCGCTGCTGGCCGAGTACGGCGCTGCCACCGTCCGCCCGGCGGCGCCCCCGGCGAGCCGGCTCGCCGTGCTCCGGGCCCTGCGCGAGGACGGCACGCGCTCCCTCGCCGAGGCGCGCCGACGCGCGGACGAACTGGTGGGGACCGGCCTCACCGGCACCCTGGTCGAGACGGAGTACCTGGCCGAGCGCCTCCGGCAGCACGGGGTGCCGGCCGTGGTCGAGCCGGCCGGCGCCGTGCCCGGTCAGGGACCGGCCGGGCGGTAGACGGTGAGGGCGGCGGGCGTCTTCGCGAGCAGCAGGCGGTCGGGGGCGTCGACGACCTCGCCGTCGACGGCGGCGTGGGCGACGGCGCGCAGGTCGGTCAGTTCGAGCGCCGGCAGGCGGGCCTCGCGGTAGACCGGGGAACGGCCGAGGGTGCCGAGCAGGAAGGCGGCGACCAGCCGGGTGCGGGCGAAGGGGTGGCTGCCGTCGACCGCGCGGACGTCGAGCAGGCCGTCGTCGAGCCGGGCGCGCCGGGTCGGGGCGAAGCCGGGCGGGTCGTACACGCCGTTGCCGGCGAAGAGCAGCCAGATGTTGCGGGGCACGCCGGCGACGGAGACCCGGACGGGTTCGGCGGCGGAGAGCACCTCGACGAGGGCGAGGGCCAGCGCGGGCCACTTGCCGATCCGCTTCTCGTGCTTCTCGCGGGTGCGGACGAGGTCGGGGTAGACGCCGATGCTGAAGGTGTTGAGGAAGGGCTGGTCGGTGCCGCCCGGGCCGCGGACCTGTCCGAGGTCGACGGCGACGGCGCTGCCGGACTCCACCGCGTCGGCGGTGTCGGCGAGTTCGGCGACGCCGAGGTCGAGGGCGAAGTGGTTGAGGGTGCCACCGGGGAAGACGGCGAGCGGCAGGGCGGTGCGGCCGGCCACGGTGGCGGCGAGGTTGACGGAGCCGTCGCCACCGCAGATGCCGAGCGCGCCGCCGGCGTCGGCGGCCCGGGCGGCGGCCCGCTCGACCAGGGCGGGCAGGTCGTCCTCGGGCCCGCGTTCGAGGATCTCCGCCTCGGGCAGCAGCCGGCGGAGTTCGGCGAGGGTGGTCTCGGGGCCGTCCGGCCCGGAGTCGGCGTTGACCACGACGACCAGGCCGGCGCCGCGCGGCAGGGCGGGGGCGGTGATCCGCGGCGGGGCCGCCCCGGCCGGCTCCTCCGCGGCGCGCGGCCACCACCGCGTGGTGAGCAGGGCGGCGCCGGCGCCGAGCGCGGCCCCGGCGAGCACGTCGCCCGGGTAGTGCACGCCGACGTACACCCGGGAGGCCATCACGCCGAGGGCGAGCGGTGCCGCGCAGACGGCGAGGGCGGGCGACTCCAGGACCAGGCCGACCGTGAACGCGGCGGCGGAGGCGGAGTGCCCGGAGGGGAAGGAGGTGGTCACCGGCTGCACGGAGAGGCGTCGGGCGAGCGGGACGTCGTCGAGCAGCGGGCGGGGCCGCCGGGTGGCGTACTTCGCCGGGACGTTCGCCAGCAGCGAGGCGAGCGCCAGCGATCCCGCACCGCGCAGCGCGGCCCGCCGGGCGGTGCGGTCGCCGGTGGCGGCGAGCGCGGCGGCGACGCCGAACCAGAGCACCCCGTGGTTGGCCGCGGCGCTCAGCCGGGGCAGCACGGGGTGGGCGCCGCGCAGCCGGCTGACGGCGACGCGGGCGAAGAGTCGGCGGTCGAGACTGCGCAGGGCCCTCATGGAGCCAGCGTAGGCCCTCTCTTCCGGATCTTGCCGGGCGCGCGACGCCGGACATCCCGCCTGGACGCACCGGCGAATCATCCAAGTACGGTCCAGTACAAGGACGATCCGCCGGCACGCCCAGCCGGGCGCCCAACGCCGCGCGCTGATCCGGCAAGATCCGAAAGAGAGGGCCTCGGCCGAGCCGCCCCGCAATGCCTTCGGTCGCGCGCGGGTCTTACGAGGTGCTGACGGTCCGCCACGGAACCCGGACCGGCGGCGGCCGCCGGGCTAGCGTCGGCCGTATGGAGATTCTGCTGACCGGCGGCGCCGGCTTCATCGGGTCGGCCGTGGCGCGTCGGCTGGCGGCGGCCGGCCACGGGGTGCGGGTGCTGGACGCGCTGCTGCCCGCGGTGCACCCGCACGGCCGGGCGCCGGAACTGCCCGAGGGCGTGCTGTTCGAACAGGCGGACGTACGGGACGCGGACGCGGTGGAGCGGGCGCTGCGCGGGGTGGACGCGGTCTGCCACCAGGCGGCGATGGTCGGGCTGGGGCTCGACCTGGACGACGCGCCCGCGTACGTGGCCTGCAACGACCTGGGGACGGCGGTGCTGCTCGCCGCGATGGCCAGGACGGGTGTGCGGGACCTGGTGCTGGCCGGCTCGATGGTGGTGTACGGGGAGGGCCGGTACACCTGCGACGAGCACGGCGCGGTGGCGCCGGGGCCGCGCCGACCGGCCGACCTGGACGCGGGCCGGTTCGAGCCGCCGTGCCCCCGCTGCGGGGCCCCGCTGACGGCGGGTCGGGTGGCGGAGGACGCCCGGCCGGACCCGCGCAACGTCTACGCGGCGAGCAAGCTCGCGCAGGAGCACCTGGCGTCCGCCTGGGCGCGGGCCTGCGGCGGCCGGGTGCTGACGCTGCGCTACCACAACGTGTACGGGCCGGGGATGCCGCGGGACACCCCGTACGCGGGGGTGGCCGCACTGTTCCGGTCGGCGCTGGCCCGCGGCGAGGCGCCGCGGGTGTTCGAGGACGGCGGCCAGCGACGCGACTTCGTGCACGTCGCGGACGTGGCGGAGGCCAACGCGGTGGCGCTCGGCGCGGTCGCCGGCCGGCCGGCCGGGACGGCGCGGGCGTACAACGTGGGCAGCGGGCAGGTGCGGACCGTCGGCGCGATGGCCCGGGCGCTGTCGGAGGCCTGCGGCGGACCCGAACCGGTGGTGACCGGCGAGTACCGGCTGGGCGACGTCCGGCACATCACGGCGGACTCGGGGCGGCTGCGCGAGGAACTCGGCTGGCAGGCGCGCACGGACTTCGCCGCCGGGATGCTCGAATTCGCGGCGGCGCCGCTGCGGGGCTGAGCAGCCGGGCTGCCCGGTCGGGCCGGGCGGTCGGTTCCGGCTCTGATCCGAGTCGGACCAGTCGATCATTGGCTGAACCACGCTTCCCCGCCGCGCTGCGAGGGCTGAGGATGCCTATCGTGGCGCGGTGAAGAAATCCGCGATGTCGCCGGCGAGCACGTCCGGCACTTCGGCCGCCGCGAAGTGGCCCCCGTGGGGGAAGACCGTCCAGCGCCGCACCTGGTAGAGCCGCTCGTACCAGGAACGCGGTGGCTCTCCTTCGGGCACGAGCTCGTTGGCGAACACCGCCATCGCGGTCGGTACCCGTACCAGGTCGTCGGGCCCGAGTGCCGTGCCGTGCCAGCGGTTGTCGTAGTAGTCGCGCATCGACGAGGTCATGGAGTTCGAAGCCCACCAGACGGTCAACATGGTGAGGAGCGCGTCACGCCCGAACGTGGCGTCGAGGTCGCCGCCGCTGTCCGACCACGAGCGCCACTTGTCCAGCACCCAGGCGGCGAGGCCTGCGGGAGAGTCGTTCAGCCCGTATCCCAGCGTTTGCGGTCGGGTGGACTGCACGGCGCTGTACCCGCGCTCGGTCTCGTCCCAGCGAGCAACGTGGTCGACGTACGCCAGCTCCTCCGGCGACAGCGGCGGCGCACCCGGTCCGGTGTACGGTGACATCTCTGCCGTACTCAAGTGGATGCCGATCATCCGCTCGGGCTGGGACAGCGCCATATGGGTGGCGATCCCGGCGCCGAAGTCGCCGCCGCAGGCGCCGTACCGCTCGTACCCGAGCCCTTGCATGAGCTGGTGCCACAGGCGGGCGACGGACTCCCGGTCGACGCCCACCCGGGGTGGGCGCTGCGAGAAGGCGTAGCCGGGCAGTGATGGCACCACCAGGTCGAACCGGTCGCCGAGGCGGTCGACCAGGCCGAGCAGTTCCACGAACGTGCTGGGCCAGCCGTGCGTCAGGACCAGCGGGATCCTGCCACCGGCCCCACGATGATGCACGAAGTGAATGCGGACGCCGTCGACCTCGGCCATCCGGTGCTCGTAGCGGTTGAGTGCGCGTTCTTGTGCCCGCCAGTCGAATCCGTCAGCCCAGTAGGCCAGCAGGTCATGCAGGTACTCCCGGTCGACGCCCTGGCTCCAAGGCTCCCCGGGCGCCCCATCCGGCCAACGCGTACGTAGGATCCGATCGCGCAGATCGTCCAGGACCGCATCGGGCACGACGATGGTGTATGGCTCAACGTGCATCCACCGATGATAGGAAGCCACGAACTGAACCGCCCTCGCGAATGTTCGCGTCCTGACCGACCGGGCCGCGATCGGCCCCGAGATCCCGAGGGGGTCCGGGCGGACGTCACCTACCTGTGCGACAGCCAGGACGGCGAAAGGTCGTTGAACGTCTCGGTCGAACAGGCGGACCCGGAGGACTCGGAGGCGATCTCCTTCGGCAGCCCCGGACGGCACCGGCCGCCATCCTCTGCGACGGGCTGCCGCACACCCGGACCGTCATCGTGCAGTCGAAGACCTACAACTGGCTGGCCGACGTCCCGGCGATCGCCACCACGACGCTGACCGACCCGGTTCGCTGCCCGACCCGGCCCACGCGGACGCGAAGAAGCTGGTGCTCACGCTCGGCGCCACCCCGCCGCCCACCACGACCGAGCCGCCCACCGGCGAGACCACACCCCCGCCGCCGGCCACCGACACCACACCTCCGCCGGCCGATCCGACGACGCCGCCCGGCGATCCCACGCCCCCGCCCACCGAGCCGAGTTCGGCGCCCGTGCGGTGAGGCCGCGCCGGCCCGGGACGCACCCTGCGCCCCGCGGCCGGCTCCGCCGCTCGGGCAGCGCACCGCTCGGGCAACGCACCGCTCAGGCCCGGGCGGCGGCCGCCGGCAGCGCGATCTCGAAGCAACAGCCCCCGGCGACATTGCGCACCGACGCCCGGCCCTCGTGCGCCTCCACGATGCCCCGGACGATCGCCAGGCCGAGGCCCGCCCCGGAGTCCCCCTGGTGCGGGCCGGCGCCGCCGCCGCTGCTCACCGCACGCGGGGTCCGCGCCGGGCCGCCGCGCCAGCCGGTCTCGAAGACCCGCGACAGGTCGGACTCGGGGATCCCGCCGCAGCCGTCCGTCACCGAGACCAGCACCTCGTCCTGCTCGCGCCGGGCCGCGACCGCCACCACCCCGTCCGCCGGAGTGCAGCGGATCGCGTTGACCAGCAGATTGCCGAGCACCCGGGTGATCTCGCGGCCGTCCACCTCGATCGGCTCGGCGGCGACCCGGCCGCCCTCCAGCCGCACACCGCGCTCGCGGGCCAGCGGCGAGGCGCCCGCGATCGCGTCGCCGACCAGGTCGTAGACCGACACCCGGGACGGCGAGAGCGACAGCGCCCCGGCCTGGATCCGGGACAGCTCGAACAGGTCGTCCACCATGCCGTTGAGCCGGTCCACCTCGGTGCGCATCCGGGTCAGGTAGCGGGCCGGCTCCTCGGCGACGCCGTCCTCCAGCGCCTCCGCCATCGCCCGCAGGCCCGCCAGCGGGGTGCGCAGGTCGTGCGAGATCCAGGCGATCAGCTCCCTACGGGAGTGCTCCAGCGCCTGCTCGCGCCGCCGGGACTCCGCCAGCCGGGCACTGGTCGCCTCCAACTCCGCGCTGAGCTCGGCGAGTTCGCTGCCGAGCGGCTGCGCGGGGGCAGCGAATCCGGTGTCGCTGCCGACCGTTCGGGCCGCCTCGGTCAACGCCCGGCTGCCGGCCACCACTTGGCGGCCCAGCAGGGCGGCCGTGACCAGCGAGACCACGGCCGCCATCAGCGTCACGGTGACCACCACGCCGAGGTCGTGCTCGGAGAGGAACATCGCCTGCGCCACCGAGACGGTGCCCGCGGTCATCGCCACCACCGTCACCACGGCCACGCACAGCAGCGAGAGCGCCACCGACCGGCGGCGCAGCAGCCGCACCACGGGCCAGCCGAGCAGGCCGGCCGCGCCGGCGCCCAGCGCGGCGAAGGCGGCGATCAGCAACAGGTCGCTCATGGCGATTCAGCTCCCCACCGGATCGAAGCGGTAGCCCACGCCCCAGACGGTGCTGATCAGGCGCGGCGCGGCCGGGTCGTCCTCGATCTTCTCGCGCAGGCGGCGGACGTGCACCGTCACCGTGGACAGGTCTCCGAACTCCCAGCCCCAGACCTGCTGCATCAGCTCCTCGCGCCCGAACGCCTGCCCCGGGTGCCGGAGGAAGAACGCCAGCAGGTCGAACTCGCGCAGGGTGAGCGCGAGTTCGGCGCCGCCGCGGCGGGCGCGGCGGGCCTGCGGGTCGAGTTCGAGGCCGCCGCTCACCAGCACCGCGGGCGCGGGCGCGGCAGGCGCCCCGGCGCGGCGCAGCACCGACTGCACGCGCAGCACCAGTTCGCGCGGGCTGAACGGCTTGGTCACGTAGTCGTCCGCGCCGAGTTCGAGGCCGAGGATGCGGTCCGACTCGTCGCCCTTCGCCGTGAGCATCACCACCGGAAGCCGGGCGCCCCGCTCGGTGGCGCGCAGCCGCCGGCACACCTCCAGGCCGTCGATCCCGGGCAGCATCAGGTCGAGCACCACCAGGTCGGGGCCGCTCGCCGCGGCGGCCAGCGCCTGGTGGCCGTCGGCGGCCCGGTCGACCGTGTAGCCGGCGCGCTGCAGGTAGCCGGTGACGACCTCGGCCACCGTCGGATCGTCGTCGACCACCAGGATGCGGCCGGAGGTCGGGGGGCGGCTCGCGCCGTCGGACAGGTTCACACCCCCGAGGATAGGCAGTCCGCAGGGCCCGGCGGGCCTCGCGCGCGGTCCGTACGACTTCCGTAAGAAGCCCCGGGAGACCCTGAGAAGCCCTGTGCGGGCCCTTGCTCCGTACGACTTCCGTAAGGCGCGGAAGCGGTCCGCGGGCCTCGGGGCACGGGTACGTTCACCGGCGTGACTCCTCCCTCCGCTGCTGTCGACGTGGTGCTGCCGTGCCTGGACGAGGCGGCCGCGCTGCCCTGGGTGCTGGGCCGGATGCCGGCCGGCTGGCGGGCCGTCGTGGTGGACAACGGCTCCACCGACGGCTCGGCCGAACTCGCCCGCGAACTCGGCGCCACCGTGGTGCACGAGCCGCGCCGCGGGTTCGGCGCCGCCTGCCACGCCGGGCTGCTCGCCGCCACCGCCGACACGGTCTGCTTCCTGGACTGCGACGCCTCACTGGACCCGCGCCAACTGCCGCGCGTGGTCGGCCCGGTGCTCGACGGCACCGCCGACCTGGTGCTCGGCCGACGCCGCCCGGTCGAGCGCGGCGCCTGGCCGCTGCACGCCCGGCTCGCCAACGCCGAACTGGCCCGCCGGCTGCGCGCCCGCACCGGCGCCGACCTGCACGACCTCGGCCCGATGCGGGCCGCCCGGCGCGAGCGGCTGCTCGCCCTCGGCCTCGGCGACCGGCGCTCCGGCTACCCGCTGGAGATGGTCCTCTCCGGGGCCGCGGCGGGCCTGCGGATCGCCGAGGTGCCGGTGGACTACCGGCCGCGGGCCGGGCGGTCCAAGGTCACCGGGACGGTCCGCGGGGTGCGGCAGGCCGTGCGGGACATGCGCGCCGTGCTGGCGGCACCGCCGCCGACCCTGCTGGTCGTCGCCAAGGAGCCGGTCCCCGGCCGGGTGAAGACCAGGCTGACCCCGCCGTACACACCGGAGCAGGCCGCCGCCCTCGCCGAGGCCGCGCTCGCCGACACACTGCGGACCCTGTCGGCCGTCCCGGCCGGGCGTCGGATCCTGGTGCTGGACGGCTCCCCCGGCCGGTGGCTGCCGCCCGGCTGGGAGGTGGTCCCGCAGCCGGCCGGCGGGCTGGACGTCCGGCTGGCGGCCGCCTTCGCCGGCGCCTCCGCCGGAGGAACTTCGGCGCCCGCGCTGCTGGTGGGCATGGACACCCCGCAGATCGCCGCCCGCACCCTGGCCGAACCGCTCTCCGCCGCCCGGCGGCAGGGCGTCGACGCCTGGTACGGGCCCGCCGCGGACGGCGGCTTCTGGGCCCTCGGCCTGGCCCGGCCCACCCCGGAGACCGCCGCGCGACTGCTGGTCGGCCTGCCGATGTCCACCCCGCACACCGGCGCCGCCCTCGAGGAACGGCTCGCCCGGGCCGGTCTGGTCGTCGGCCGGCTGCCGGTACTGCGGGACGTGGACACCGCCGAGGACGCCGCCCGGGTCGCCGCACTCGCCCCGGCGGGCCGGTTCGCCGCCCGCTGGCGGGAGCTCGGCGATGCGGGAGCCGCAGCGGCCGGTACCACGGCAGCGGCCGCCGGTACGCAGGCCGAGGCGGCCGGCCGATGACGGCTCCCGCCGCGGCACCTGCCGTCGCGGTGGCCCTGCCCTGGGTCGACGACCCCTTCGCCGAGGCGATCCGGGCCGAACGCGGACCGCTCTGGCTGCGCTGCGCGGACGGCCGCCGCATCGCGCTCGACGTGGAACGCTGGTGCGCGCCGGTCGCCGGTGCGGACCACGGGCTGCTCCGGCGCTGCGTCCGGGCCGGGCAGCCGGTGCTGGACATCGGCTGCGGGCCCGGCCGGCTCGTCACCGAACTGCTCGCCCAGGGGCTGCCCGCGCTCGGCGTGGACGTGACCCGGGCGGCGGTCGCCCGCACCGCCGGCCTCGGCGGCGCCGCGCTCTGCCGCTCCGTCTTCGACCGCCTGCCCGGCGAGGGCCGCTGGGGCACCGCCCTCCTCGCCGACGGCAACCTCGGCATCGGTGGCGACCCCGACGCACTGCTCCGACGCGCCGCCGAACTCCTCGCTCCGGCAGGCCTGCTGCTCGTCGAGGTGGAGCCGGAGGAGGTCGACGAACGCCTGCTCGTCCGCGTCGAAGGCCCGGACGGCCGCACCGGCCCTGAGTTCACCTGGGCCCGCCTGGGCGCCCGCGCCACCGCCGCACGCGCGGGCACCGCCGGCCTTCCCGAGGTCGAACGGTGGCACACCGACGGGCGGGCCTTCCTCGCACTGCGGAAGAGATGACGGCGCGTCGGATCTGCTGCGCAAGGCACCGCCGCAGCGGCCCTGGTGGCTCCGGGCTGCTTCCGCCGAAGCACGGACGTTCGGCCGATCCCCCTACACCGACGACCAGGGGGCCGACCGCAGGTCCGCGAGGGTGCGGCGGTCACGGCGGTCGGACGGGCCGCCGAGGGCCTTTCCGACAGGGGCCACCGTATTTCTCCGCGACCGCCGTCGGTCGCGGAGAAATACGGTGGATCAGTGCCAGGTGTCCAGGCGGTGGGCGAGGTCGAGCAGTTCGGGCAGGCGGAGGACGCGGCCGGCTGAGCCGGGGAGGGGGACGTGCAGGGGTTCCGTCCAGCGGTCGGGGACGGCCGCGAGGCCGTACACCGCTCCGGCGAGGGCGCCGGTGACGGCGGCCACCGTGTCGGTGTCGCCGCCGAGGTCCACGGCGGCGCGCAGGGCGGCCTCGAAGTCGGAGGTGGTGCGCAGTGCCCAGACGGCGGAGCCGAGGCAGGGCCAGACCGCGCCGTTGAACTCGGTGGCGAGGCTCGGGTGCCAGTCGGGGGCGAGGACGGTCGCGTAGCGTTCCCGGTGTTCGGGGTCGACGGCGGCAAGGGTGTCCGGGAGTGCGACGAGCGGGTCGTCGCCGTCCAGGGCGGTACGGACGAGATCGTGCAGGACGGCGGTGCCCTCCCAGGCGGCCCGGTCCCCGTGGGTGAGGGCGGCGATCCGGCGAGCGGCGTCCATGGTGGCCTGCCGGCCGGCCCGGGCGAAGCGGACGGCAGAGGTGGCGGCGCGCATCAGTGAACCGTTGCCCGCCGCACGGAGGTTGGTCTGGAAGTGGATGGCGGCCGCCAAGTCCCAGGGCAGGCCTCCGGTGAGGACGTCCTCGGTCTGGATGCCGATGTCCTTCGGTCCGGAGGCTGCCCAGTGCCGGAACCGGTCGAACATGTCGGGCAGGTCCAACGTGCCCTGTTCCACCAGGGATTCGGCGACGAGCACCGCCATCTGGGTGTCGTCGGTGGCCTCGCCCGGCTCCCAGCCACCCCCGCCGCACATCTCACCGCCGGCGCCGGGTGCCGGGAAGCGGGCGGAGAATGCCCCGGCGGGCCCGAACTCGAAGGGCGCGCCCAGGGCGTCGCCGACCGCCGAGCCGGCCACCGCTCCCGCGGCCCGGGCGGACCGGTCGGCCCGGGCGGTGCGGGCAGTGCGGTCGGCGCGGCCCGGGCGGTCGGCGTGGCTCATGCGCCGTCCGCGTTCAGCCAGTCACCGGGGAGGGTCTTGCGAAGCTCCGCCAGCGCCTCGGGCGTGCGGGCCCTGGCGTACAGCAGGCCGCCGCCGTCCGCGCGGAGCAGTACCTCGTCCCCGGCGAACCACCGGCTGCCGTCCGGTGCGGCGAACACCGGGTAGTCGGGGAAGGGCAGTTGGACGTACTGCTGCTCGACCGTGCGGAGCGTCTGGTCGAGCGGCTCGAGGAGGTCGCTGAAGTCCTCGGCGGTGTGCAGGGACTCGGAGAGGACGAGTTCGAGCAGGGCGACGGAGAGCCGGTCCAGCCAGGGCTGCCAGCCTTGGCCGCTGGTGTACAGCACGGCCGGGTCGGGCCGGTGCAGTTCGTCGAGCCCGAGGCCCCAGGAGGCGGCGCCCTGGTTCTCGTGGCGGAGGACCAGCACCCGCCCCTCTTCGTCGAGGTGGAGTTCGGCCGGGCCGAGCAGCACATCGTGCCGGGCGGTGAGGTCGGTGCGGCGGCCGAACAGCCCGTACGCCTCGCGCAGCGCCGCGGGCAGCCGGAGGCCGAGCCGCTCCTCGGCGGCGGCCAGGTCGGCCTCCGCCCAGCCGTCGCCGTCCCCGAGCGGAGCGGCCCAGTGCTCCGCGAAGTCCTGCACGAACCACCAGGCCGCAGCGCGGTCCTCAAGACCGGCCGCGACGCCTTCGACGAGATCGAACCCCTGTGTCATACCCCGGACCCTACCGGCCGGTTCCGACGGGCCGGCACGGACCGGGAAACCGGGGCGACAGCCCGTCAGCGTGCGTGGCAGTCTGGCCGGATGGACAACGAGGAGTGGGTGAGGATCTTCACCGTCGAGAACGCGAGCGGCCTGCCGCGTCCGGGGTTCGCCTTCGCCGTTTGACTGCGCGACCACGGCATCGACTGGTGGCCGGTCGACGAGCGGGACGTCCGCTGCGACCTGGCCTGCGGGCCCGACCGCGAACTGGGCCGCTGGCGCGGCTTCGTCACCGTGTCGGTCCGGGCCGGCGCCCTGCGCCCGCTGGGCCTGCACCCGGACCAGCCGACCGCCCGTGCCCACCCGCCGCTCGCTCCCGACTGGTGGGGTTCCTGGACGCGCAGCCGGAAGGCGAACGTCCGGCGCGAGGAGGTCGCCGAGGCCCGGCGCCTGTGGGCGGACACCGGGCCGGGTGCCGACGGCTGACACCCGGAGCCGGTGCCGTGACGCCCGAGGGCGGGCGCGGCCTCAGTCGCCCGTAGGACGCCACCGGTCGGCCTCGCGGGCGGCGACGGCGCCGCCCCAGGCGGCCAGGACCGCCGCCAGAACTGCCACGGCGGCGGCGCACAGCGGCAGGGCGCGGTCCAGGAGGGCGGACGCTCCGGCGGAGGTGGCCGGCAGTGCCATCCAGACGCCGGCCGCGCCGCCGACCGCCCCGGCGGTGGCGATCGGGAGGAAGACGCCGATCACCGCCGTCGCGAGGTGGATGCGGCGGCTGCCGGTCAGCACCCCGATCCGGCCCAACGCCCGCCCGTTGCGGACGAATTCGGCGAGGCCGCTGGTCCCGGCCGCGCCGGCGACGGCCAGCACACCGACGACGCCGAACAGCACGATCCACCGCCCCTGGTCGGCGTTGACGTGCGCCGCGGTGAGCCATTCGCCGCCGATCGCGTCCACGGCGCCGCCGCCGGGCAGGACGTGGAAGACCGCCTCCTTGAACGCGGGGACGGACAGGTCGCGCCCGTCCGTGGAGACGAGGACGAGCTGGGTGCTGCCGCCCGCGCCGGCCGCCGCGGCGGCGTCGCCGACCCGGACCGTCCGCCGGTCGGTGGCTTCGCCGTACCAGCCGACCAGTTCGGCCACCCGGGGGTCGGCGGGGCGCACGCCGAGCGGTGCGTCGCCGCCGGGCGGCGCACAGTCGAGCCGGAGGGTCCGCAGGGCCGCGCAGTCGCCCTCGATCCGGAACTCGTGGCGGTCGGGGCGGCCGACCAGGGCCACCGCCGCCGCCCGGGCACCGGAGCGGCGGACGATCTCCGCGAGTTGCCCCGGCGTGGGCGGGGGCGAGGCGTCGAGCACCAGCGCGCTGTCGCCGATCCTGTCCCGGGTGGCCTGGGCGGCACGCGCCGCGTCGCCGAACTGTCCGTACCAGACGATGACCTGGACCAGCAGGCAGACGGCGACCAGGACTCCGGACACCAGCCGTGCGGTGGCGGCGGGGGCGGCCGCGGCACGGCTGCCCGCCACGATCACCGCCGGCCGTCCGGTGCGCCGCCCCAGCCGGGCGGCCAGCCTGCCCCAGGCCGCCGCGCCGACCGCCACGGCGGCCGGCAGCGTGAGGACGGCGCCGGCCACCCCGCACCAGTTGACGAGGACGTACGGCGGTGTGCCGGGCCTGCACAGGTCCGGTCCGCGTACCGCCACCAGCAGCATCACGGGGCAGAGCACGGCCAGGCGCGCGGGGCTGCCCGGCAGGGCGACCGGACGGACCCGCCGGCCGCCGCCCCGTCCACCGGCGGCCCGCGCGAGGGCCGCCGTCAGTGCGCACGCCCCCAGGACGAGTGCCGGCCCGGCGGCGACGGCGGCCGCGAGCAGCGGCCACCAGGCGCGGAGGTCTCCCGCGGCGAGCCGGAAGCCGACGAACGGCACGGTCGTGTCGGCCGCGGCCGCCATGGTCACGGCGGCTGCCGCGAGCAGCCCGCCGGCCAGCACGGCCGGGGCGGCCTCGCCGAGCGCGACCAGCGCGCGGTCACGGCGGCCGCCGCCGAGGACCTCGATCAGTGCGATCCGGTCGTCGCGGGTCCGCGCGCCGATCCGGACGGCCAGCAGGACGAGGACGGCGGCGGGCAGGAGCAGCAGGCCGCCGATCATCACGGCGAACGTCCACTCCGGCCGCGCCCGCAGGCCGTCACCGGCCGCCGAGGCGTACGGGTCGCCGAATCCGGCTGCCGCAAGGGGGCGTTCGGCGGGGATCCGATCGTCCGCGGGCCGGATCCAGGCGAGCTTCTCGCCGGGACCGGCGAGGCCCGCGGGCGCGACGGTGCCGGCCGTCGTGCCGTACCGGGTGGTGATGCCCTCGGTGCGGCCGGCCTCCCGCAGCGCCGGGGAGAGGAAGGCCTCGCCCGGCCGGGGCCAGCGCGGCAGGCCGGGCGGCGGCGGGGCGTCGGGCCGCAGCGGGACGACCAGGAACAGCACGAACTGCCGTCCGGCGACGGAGTCCGAGTCGGCGCGCCAGAGGAAGGCGGCGGGTGCCCCGGCGGCGGCCGGCACCGGGGAGCGTGCCACCTCGCGCTCGCTGCGGCCCGCGTAGGTGGCGTGGGTGGCCGCCAGCGCGGCCAGCGCGAGCGCCAGCAGCAGTGTGGCGCAGCCGAGCGCGACGCCGCGGATCCGCCCGGCCTCGGCGAGGCGGCCTGCGCGGCGGCCGATGCGCAGGAGGTGTCGGCGGTGTCCCGTCCTCCTCATGCGGTGGTGCTCCCCGCGCTGCGGCCGGCCGCGCGGCCGTGGACCGGGTCCGGCCGGAGCAGGCCGTCCGCCAGCCGCAGCACCCGGTCGGTGCGCCCGGCGAGGGCGAGGTCGTGGGTGACGAGCAGCAGGCCGCAGCCGCGCCGGGCGGGGACGGCCAGCAGCCGGTCGGCGACCTGGGCGCCGGACTCCTCGTCGAGGGAGCCGGTGGGCTCGTCGGCGAGCAGCAGGGCCGGTGCGTTGACCAGGGCGCGGGCGACGGCGGTGCGTTGGCGTTCACCGCCGGAGAGCCGGGCGGTCGGGCCGTCGGTGGGGACGCCGAGGTCGCTCAGCAGGGCCTCGGCCGCGGTGTAGGCCGCGGTCCGGCCGGTGCCGGAGAGCAGAGCCGCCAGTGCGACGTTGTCGACCGGTGACAACTCGGGCAGCAGTTCGCCGAATTGGAAGACCATGCCGATGTGGCGGCTGCGGTGGCGGGCCAGCTGCCGCCGGCCGAGGGCACCGATCTCCGCGCCGGCGACGAGCACGGTGCCGGAGTCGGCGGGTGCCAGGCCGAGGATGCAGGCCAGCAGGGTGCTCTTGCCCGATCCGCTGGGGCCGACGACGGCCACCGACTCGCCGGGGCGCACCGCCAGGTCGATGCCGCGCAGGAGGCGGCGCTCCCCTGCCCGGTGGTGCAGTCCGCGGATGTCGAGGACGGGCGGGCGGGGTTCGGGGCGGTCGCCGGGTGCGGTGTCCATGGGTCCTTGTCGCGCGGAGGGGTGCCACCGGTGGCGGCCGGGGCGGGTGTCGCGGCGGCCGGCTAGCGGTAGGTCCAGCCGGTGCAGGAGTCGGGGAAGAAGTCGATGGCGACGCAGGCCTGGATCTTCGTCACGTAGTGCGCGGTGTCCGTCCCGCTGTAGACCGTGGTGCCGCTGCCTGAGCTGTTCCGCAGTTCGCCGGAACCCTGGCCGCTGCGGGCGTAGTTGGCGTACACCTCCTGGCTGTCCGCCTTGGTGTCGGAGACGGCGAGCTGGCCGTTGCTGCCGTGGCTCCAGGCGTGGACGCCGGCGTAGTAGGAGTCCATGTCGGTCGCGAACGCGGGGGCGGCGGCGGTCAGTGCGGCGCCGCTGACCAGCAGCGCGAGGATCCTGCGGTTCATCGTTGTCCTCTGTCTCGGCGGCGGCCGGGCGCGGATCCGCGCGCGGCCGTCCGGGGTTCGGCGCCGCGAGCGGGTGCGCCCGCGGGTTGCGCAGGACGGCGCGGCGCGACATCGGGGGGTCGCGTGGGGCAGGGGTGGCGGCTCACGGGCAGGATGGAGCGCGTACGAGCCACCGGGCCCCGAGGATCATTGAACAGATGTGACGGGAAGTCAACCCTGAGTGACGGTGGGCCGGATGGGCCAGATGGGGCGAACTGTCAGCTGCCGCCCGGCAGTTCTGCCGCCTCGTCGAGGAGGGGGGCCAGCAGGTCGCCGTGGTCGGCGATCCGGGCGAGGACGTCCTCGGGGGTGAAGGCGAGGTCGGCCGGGGAGGTGCAGGTTTCGACCTCGTCCCAGCCGATCGGGGTGGAGACGCCGGGGACGGCGGTGGCGCGCAGGGTGTAGGGGGCGGCGGTGGTCTTGGCGGTGGTGTTCTGGGACCAGTCGACGAAGACCTTGCCGCGGCGCAGTGCCTTGGCCATCTTGCTGACCACGTGGCCGGGGAGGTCGGCGGCGAGCCGTTCGGCGAGGGTGCGGGCGTAGCCGACGACGGCGGAGGCGTCGCTGGGCCGGAGTGCGGCGTACAGGTGGAGGCCCTTGCTGCCGGAGGTCTTGGCGTGGGCGGTGAGGCCGTCCTCGGCGAGGCGTTCGCGGACGAGTCGGGCGATCCGGCAGCAGTGGGTGATGTCGGCGCCGGGTCCGGGGTCGAGGTCGATGACCAGCCGGTCGTGGGCGGCCGGGCCGGTGTCGGCGCTCCACTGCGGGACGTGGAGTTCGAGGGCGTAGCCGTTGGCGAGGGCCATCAGGGTCGGGAGGTCGTCGACGGTGACGCGCTCCTTGGGTCCTTCGTGGCTGTCGACGACCATGGTGCGGACCCAGTCGGGCAGGCCGGGCGGCGGGTTCTTGGCGAAGAATCCCTCCTCGCCGACGCCCGAGGGGAAGCGGAGCAGGGTGGCCGGACGGCGCCGGATGTGCGGCAGCAGGTGCGGCGCGACCTGGGCGTAGTAGTAGAGGGCCTGGCCCTTCGTCCAGCCGGTGGCCGGCCAGAGCACCTTGTCGAGGTGGGAGAGGACCAGGCGGCGGCCTTCGACTTCCGTGACCTGTCGCTCCGGCATACCGTGGTAAATCCCCATGAAAGGGACAGGTCATGCCACAGGTCACCTGGAAAGGTGTCATCACGTTCGGGCTGGTCAGCGTGCCCGTTCAGCTGTACGCCGCGACCGAGGAGCACAGCGGCCCGGCCCTGCACCAGGTGCACGCGAAGGACGGCGCCCGGATCCGCCAGAAGCGGTTCTGCGAGGCGGAGGGCGTGGAGGTGCCGTACAGCGAGGTGGCCAAGGGGTACGAGAGCCCGGACGGCCGCCGGGTGGTGCTGGACGAGGGCGACCTGGCGGAGCTGCCGCTGCCGAGCAAGAAGGTCATCGACGTGCTGGCCTTCGTCCCGGCGGACGCGATCGACCCGCTGATGTACTCCAAGGCGTACTACGTGGCCACAGCCGACAAGGCGCCCGCCAAGCCGTACGTGCTGCTGCGCGACGCGCTGGTGGAGAGCGGGCAGATCGCCGTGACCAAGGTGGCCATGCGGACCCGGGAGTCGCTCGCCGTCCTGCGGGTGCACGGGAACGCGCTGGTGCTGCAGACCTGCCTGTGGCCGGACGAGGTGCGCTCCGCGGAGGGCGTCGCCCCCGACGAGACCGTCTCGGTTCGGCCGCAGGAGCTGAAGATGGCCCGGTCGCTGATGGACACCCTCTCCGAGGACTTCGACCTCTCCGCGCTGCACGACGAGTACCAGGCGGCGCTGGAGGACCTGATCGAGGCGAAGCTCGCCGGGGTGCCGGTGCCGCACGGTGAGGAGGAGCCGGCCGGCGTCGGCGGGGACAACGTGATCGACCTGATGTCGGTGCTGCGCAGCAGCGTCCAGGCGGCGAAGAGCGGGCACGCCAGGTCCGCGGCGGCCGGACCGGCAGAGGCGGCGGCGGAGACGGCCGGGACGGCGCACGCGGAAGGCGACGAGCCGGCGACCGAGGAGGCCGCCGCGAGGAAGGCGGCCGCCCGGAAGGCCCCGGCGAAGAAGAGTGCCGCACGGAAGGCTCCCGCCAAGAAGACCACCGCCGCCAAGAAGACCGCGGCGAAGAAGGCGGCCCCCCGCCGGGCGTCCTGAGCGCGGTCGTTCGCCGGGCGAACCCGGGGCCCGGTCGCGTCGGGCGGGCCGGACCCCCGGAACCGCCACCCTAGGGGGCGCCCCGGGCAGCGAAACGGTTCTCCCCGCGGGGCTCGCGCGGCGTGCCCGTGGAGCCCGGCCCCAGCAGCCGCCGGAACAGCGCGCCGGTCAGCACCACGGCCGCGGCCGCCGCGTAGCAGGCCTGCTGGGCACTGCCGCCGAGCAGGTAGAGCGCCTGCCCGGCGGCCGGGACGGCGAGCCACTCCCAGCGGCCGTCCAGGGCGACGAGGGCGACCACCAGCAGCGCGTACCAGGGGTAGCCGGGGGCGGCCAGCAGCAGGGCGGTACCGGTGACCAGCAGCGCCCCGGACCAAGGCCGGGCCGGGTCACCGCGCCGCAGTACCCACAGCACGACCGCGAGCAGCACCAGGGCCGCCGCGTACGGTGCGGCGCCGCCGGGCAGCAGCAGCCGGGGAAGCCCGAAGCGGCCGCCCGGGTCCCGGTATCCCTCCTCCCGCAGGTAGCCGGGCAGGTACCCGAGCACGGCGGTGCCGGAGGCGAGCAGGTGGGGCAGGTAGGCGAGGGCGAAGGCGGCCAGCGCCGCCGCGGGCAGCAGCAGGTCGCGGGGGCGGGGCCGGCGGGCCAGCAGGCCGGACATCGCCCCCGGCAGGGCGAGGCCGGGCAGCAGTTTGACCGCGGTCGCCGCGCCGAGCAGCGCCCCGCCGGCGGCCGTCCGGCGCCACCGCGCGTCGGGAGCGCGCGCACCGGAGGCGGTGAGCAGCAGGGCGGCGGTCAGCAGCAGGGCGCCGAGGGTGTCGATGTGGGCGTCGTTGACCGCCCAGACGGTGATGCCGGGGAACCAGCCCCACAGCGCCGCGTGCGCCGGACGCCGGCGGGTGAGCAGCAGGCCGGTGGTGCCGACGGCCAGCAGGGCGCCGCCGGCCTGGGCGGTACGGATGCCGCCGCCCGCCGCGGCGAGGCCGCGGAACCAGGCCTCGGCGACCGGCGGGTAGAGGGTGTGCACGGCGGGCCGGTTGAGCCGGCTGCACTGGCCCGCGGCGGTACGACGCTCGTCCCAGCCGGTGCACGGGCCGGCCGGCGGAAAGAGGTCGGGCGATGCGGAGCGCAGCCCGGCGAGCGCCGGGTCGTCCGGCGCGTAGCGGTAGGGGCTCGTCCCGGCCGCCTGCACCCGGCCGTCCCAGAGGTAGCGGTAGGCGTCGTCACTGGTGCGGGGCGGGGCGAGCAGGCCGACCGCGGCGACCGCGACCGAGCCGGCCAGCACCAGGGCGGCGCGCCCGCGGCGGGGCGCGTACCTCAGCAGGGCGACGGCGAGGGCGAACAGCGCCAGGTCGGCGGCGTACCAGCCGTACAGCGGACGGGGGTTGCCGAGGGTGCCGCCCGAGGTGACGGTCAGCGCGAGGGCTGCGACCAGGGCGAACAGAGCGGGGAGAACGGCGAGGCGCACACCACCACCGTGCCACCCCGCGGTGGCTCCGAAGCGCCGGGCGGGGCCGCCGTACGCGTTCCGTAAGCCTTCGGAGCAGTGCGCGGACCGCCCGGCAGGTCGCTGCGGCTCGGGGCCCGCGGCGGCTGCGCCGTTCGACTTCCGTAAGCACGTCATTGGGGTCGGCGGGGGCCTGCGGGCGGTGTCATGGAGCGGTGGACGACGACACTACCGATCCGGGCCCCGTTCCCCGCCGCAGGCGGCTCGACCTGCCGTTGCCGGCCCCGCCCGAGGCGCTGCGGCGCGGGCCGCTCCGCGAGGGCACCTTCCGCTCGCGGCTGCACGAGCCCAGGACGGCCGTGGTGCTGGGCCGGTGGCTCGGCGCCGCCGTGCTGCTCTGCTTCCTGACCGGGCTGCTCAGCCATGTGCTGCAGCAGCCGCCCGGGTGGGTGGCCGGTCTGCTGCCCAGCCGGCCGGTGAACGGCTACCGGGTCACCCAGGGGCTGCACGTGATCAGCGGCACCGCCGCGATCCCGCTGCTCGGTGCCAAGTTGTGGACGGTCTACCCCCGGCTGTTCGAGTGGCCGCCCGCCCGCAGCGTGGCGCACCTGCTGGAGCGGCTGGGCATCGCCGTGCTGGTGGCGGCGATGCTGCTGGAGCTGTTCACCGGGCTGCTCAACACCGTGCAGTGGTACCCGTGGCCGTTCCCGTTCCGGCAGACGCACTTCTGGCTGGGCTGGCTGGCGACCGGCGGGCTGCTGGTGCACGTGGGCGCCAAGGCCCCGCTGATCGCGGCGCACTGGCGGCGGGTGCGGCCCGAACTCGCGGGCCGGCGCGCCTTCCTGGGGGTGGTGGCGGCCTCGGTGGCCGCGGTCACCGTCACCACGGCCGGGCAGACGGTGCCGTGGCTGCGCGCCCTGGACCTGTTCGCGCCGCGCCGCCCGGACATCGGTCCGCAGGGGCTGCCGGTCAACCGCACCGCCGCGCAGGCCGGCACCACGACCGTCCCCGCGGACTGGCGGCTGCAGGTCGACGGGCCGCACCCCTACTCGCTGAGCCTCCATGAGCTGGCCGAACTCCCCCAGTACGAACACGACTTGCCAATCTCCTGCGTGGAGGGCTGGAGTGCGTCGGCGCGTTGGTCCGGGGTCCGCCTGCGCGATCTGCTGGACCGGGCCGGGGCACCTGCGGACGCCACCGTCCGGGTGACCTCGCTGGAGGCCGACGGACCGTACCGCGTCATGGATATGCCGGCCGGCTACGCCCGCGACCCGCTCACCCTGCTGGCCCTGCGCGTCAACGGCGAGGTGCTCGCCGCGGACCACGGGTTCCCGGCCCGGATCGTGGCGCCGAACCGGCCCGGTGTGCTGCAGACCAAGTGGGTCCAACGGATGGAGGTGCTGTGATGCGGCGGGTGCTGCGCACGGCGGCCGTGGCCGCCGGGGCCGCGATGATCGGCTACGGGGTGTACGGCCTGCTCGCCGACCCGTACATCGGCGATCCGCTCGGCGTGCTGCGCTGGGCGGTCGGCGGCCTGCTGCTGCACGACGGCCTGTGGCTGCCGCTGGTCTGCGCGGTGGGGGCGGTGGCGGCCCGTAGGACCGCCGTCCGGGCCGCGCTCGCGGTGGCCGCGGCGGTGACGGCGGTCGCCCTGCCGGTGGTGCTGCGGGCGAACGACGACCACGGCAACCCGTCCGTGCTGCCGCTGCCCTATCTGCGCAACTGGCTGCTGGCACTGGCCGTGATCGCCCTGGCCACCACGGCGGCGGCCCTGCTCCGGCGTCACCGGCGGCGGCGCGGCCCGCGCTGACATGCCGCGGCGCCGGTCCACCCGTGACGGGTGCGCCGGCGCCGCGGCCGTCCGGGTCTATTCGGGGACGCCGGCCAGGCCGGTCTCCAGGCCGTCGAGGGCGTGCGAGCAGACGCAGTCGCGCGCCGCCGGGAGGTCGGCGAGCGCCTTGAAGAGGACGGTGCGCAGCCGGTCGACGTTGCGGGCGAAGACCTCCAGCACCTCGGCGTGGGTGACGCCCTCGCCGGTCTCCACCCCGGCGTCCAGGTCGGTCACCAGCGCCAACGAGCTGTAGCAGACGCCGAGTTCGCGGGCGAGGACGGCCTCCGGGTGGCCGGTCATGCCGACCACGGACCAGCCGTTGGCGGTGAACCAGCGGGACTCGGCGCGGGTGGAGAACCGCGGGCCCTCGACGACGACCAGGGTGCCGCCGTCGACCGGCTCCCAGGCGTTGGCGCGGGCCGCGGCCAGTGCGGCCCGGCGGCCGTCGGGGCAGTACGGGTCGGCCATCGAGACGTGCACCACCTCGGGCACCGAGCCGTCGGGCAGCGGCAGGCCGTCGTAGAAGGTCTGCACCCGGCCGAGGGTGCGGTCGACGAACTGGTCCGGTACCAGCAGCGTGCCCGGCCCGTACTCGGTGCGCAGGCCGCCGACCGCACACGGGCCGAGCACCTGCCGCACGCCGAGGGAGTGCAGCGCCCACAGGTTGGCGCGGTAGTTGATCCGGTGCGGCGGCAGGGTGTGCCCGCGGCCGTGCCGCGGCAGGAAGGCGACGGTGCGGCCGGCGACCTCGCCGAGGAAGACCGAGTCGCTGGGCGCCCCGTACGGGGTCTGCACGGTGACCTCGGTGACGTCGTCGAGCAGGGCGTACAGGCCGGAGCCGCCGATCACGCCGATCTCGGCCCGGCCGGGGGTGCCCGCGGCGGGCGGGGTCGAGGGGGCGTCAGGCATGGCCTCTCCTTCGGTGGTGACGGTCACTCGTCGAACGGCTGCCGCCGGTGCCACGACCGGTCGGCGCCCCCAACCCTACGAGCCCGCGGGCCGTCGGACCGGAACGGCGGCCTTACGGTCCGCGGACGGCTCCCGGCGGGGCGACCTGGGCGCCCCGGCCCGTCCTTACCTCCGGCCCGGGGGCCGCGTACAGTGACAGCCCCGGCTGACAGGAGTGACGGTGAAGGACGGACAGGCGGTGCCGGCGGCACCCGGCCACCGGGCGCTGGTGTGGCGCGAGCGGCCCGAGGCGCCCGATGCCGCGGTGCTGGTGCTGCACGGCGGCCAGGAGGCGGGTCTGCACCGGCCGGGGCCGGTCAACCTGCCGGGCCTGCGGATGCGGCCGTTCGCCCGCGCCGTGGAGAAGGCGACCGCGGGCGCCGGGGTCGCCGTCGGCGTCGTCCGGTACCGCTGCCGCGGCTGGAACGGCGACCGGGCCGACGCCGCCCAGGACACCCTCGCCGCACTGCAGGACCTCGCCGAGGAGCTCGGCCCGGTGCCGACCGTGCTGATCGGCCACTCCATGGGCGGTCGGGCCGCCCTGCGAGCCGCCGGGCACCCCTGCGTGACGGGCGTCGTGGCGCTCGCCCCCTGGTGCCCGGAGGACGAGCCCTGCGGGCACCTGGCCGGCCGCCGCCTGCTGATGCTGCACGGCGACCTCGACCGGATCACCGCGCCGGACGCCACGCTGCGCTTCGCCGCCCGGGCCCGCGGCGCCGGCGCGCAGGCCGCCGGCTACCGGGTGGCCGGCAGCGGTCACACCCTGCTCCGCCGCGCCGGCGACTGGCACCGGGCGACCGCCGACCTCACCGCCGGCCTGCTGGGCCTGCGTGCCCTCCCCCCGGACGTCGCCGCCGCCCTCGACCACCCGGCCTCCGCCGAGGGCGGCCTGCAGCTGGCACTCGCCCACCGCTGACCGCCGACCTTCCGGAGCCGTGCGGGAAAGCGCTGTTCGGCCTCTGGGCGCGGCCGCCGAACGGCGCTACGGTGTCCCGGCCGCCCCGCCCGCGCACCCCTCGGCCGGACCGGCAGCGCACGGCACTCCTGATGGCGCGCAGGTCGCCCCGACCGGGGCGGAAGGGCGGCAGCGATGGGTTCCGCGGTCTGGGCGAAAGTGACCGGTGCACTGGGCGGCAAGGCCGCCGTCGCGGCGGTGACCGGTGCCCTGGTGGTCACCGGGGCGGTCGGTGCCGGTGTGTGGTGGGCGGCGGTGGAACCGCAGCTGCAGGTCGTGCAGCGCAACGCGCAGGTGGCACTGGCGGCGGGCGGGCAGCAGACCGCGGTGGCGGCCTGCGCCGCCAACGAGACGGCGCTGGGCGGCGGTTACGCGGTCGACGGCGCCGGGTACGCCACCACCAGCGAGTTCGTCGGCAGCAGCGCCTGGCTGGCGGCCGCGTACAACCCCGGCAGTGCGCCGGTGACCCTGACCGTGTACGCCCTGTGTGTGAATGCGCCGGTGGAGTTCGCCCCGCGCGGTGCCTACACGCGGCGGGCCCTCGCCTTCCGGGACCGCGTGGACAAGGTGACCGCCGGTCACGACGGCGGGATCCGCGACCTGACGACGGACGGCCCCTGGGCCGGGCTGGCGGCCACCGCGCTGGGCACGGACACCTGCATCCCCGGATTCACCATGACCGGCATGGAGTTCCGGGCCGGCAAGGCCGTCGCCGGGCGCGGCGCGGCCCCGCTCCCGCTGGACCGGCTCTCCCCGCTCGACGGCTCCGGCACCGCCCCGTTCGCCTGGGCGGCCTCGGTCAACCCCGGGACGGAGCTCGCCACCCACACCTATCCGTTGCAGAGCAGCGACCTCGCCGAACGCCGGACCCGGATCGAGGACCCGCAGCCGCCGCAGGCCAACTACGCGGTCGACGTACGGGCGATCTGCGCCAAGCTGAAGGACGTCTCCGTGGTGACCGCGCAGGCGGCCGTGGCGGCCGGCGGCGCGGCCGAACTCACCGTGCACTGCCCGAAGAAGACCTTTGCGGTGGGCGGCGGATACGGCTTCACCGTGGCAGCGGCCAACGGCGGCACCCGCCCCCAGCCGTACTTCGGCGACGGCCTGCTGTACGCCTCGGCGGACGGGCCGGCGCCGGGCGGCTCCGGGCACGTGGTCAGGGAGTGGCACCTCACCGGCCGCAACGAGCAGGCGGCCGGCACCGAGTTCCGCAACTCGGTGTGGATCGAGCACAGCAGCCGCGAGGAGCTCACCGGCAACGGCTACTTCGGCTCCCGGGCACGCGGTGCGGACGACCAGGAGCTCCGCGGCGCCACCGTGCCCGCGAGCCAGCAGATCACCGGCAGCGCGATCTGCGGCACGGTCGACGCCCGGCCCACCCGGCCGGGCCCGGCGGTGCCCGCGCCGACCCCGGCCGTGTCGCCGCCGGCCTGGGACCTGCCGTCCGTGCCGGGCCTGCCGGCCTCGCCGACGGCCGGGCCGCCCAGCCCGTCCGGGTCGTCCGCCTCCGCGTCCGCCGCCACGCCCTCGGCCGGGCGCTCGGCCACCGGCGGCGCCTCCCGCACCCCCGGCGCCACGCCGCGCCCGGGCAGCAGCAGCGTCACCGCGCCCGCGCCGGGCGGCAGCACCTCGGCGCAGCCGCAGCCGCCGGCGGTCTCCATCACCGAACCGCACCAGGGCGGGACACTCCGCCGCGGCTGCGAGGAGGCGTTCACCGGTACGGCCCGCACCCGGCCGGGCGACCGGCCGATCACCGATCCGCAGCACATGCTCTGGCAGATCACCGGCCCGAACGGTCCGGTGACCGTCGGTACCGGCAGCTCCGGGCGCTTCACCGTCCCCCTGCTCGCCGACGGTGACTACACCCTCGTCCTCACGGCCACCGACCCCGGCAGCGGCCTCGTCGGGTACGCCCGGACGGCTGTCCGGATCACCGGCTGCCTGCGCTGACACCCGAGGGCTCCTGCGCTCACGCCGGGCCCCGGGCGTCCAGCTCGCTCAACCGGTCGGCCAGGAAGTCGCGTTCGACGGTGTTCGCGGTGAGCATCAGCGCCTCCTGGTAGGCCAGCCGGGCCTCGGCCATGCGGTCCAGGCGCCGCAGGAAGTCGGCGCGGGCGGCGGCGAGATAGCCGTAGCCCGCCAGTTGCGGTTCGGCGGCCAGTGCGTCGAGTGCGGCGAGGCCGGCGGCCGGGCCGGCGGCGAAGCCCACGGCGACGGCCCGGTTGAGGGCCACCACCGGCGACGGCCAGATCTGGACCAGCAGGTCGTAGAGCGCGACCACCTCGCGCCAGTCGGTCTCCTGCCAGCTCGGCGCCTCCGCGTGGACGGCCGCGATGGCCGCCATCAGTGCGAAGCGCCCCGGCGGCCGCGGGCGCAGGGCCTCACGGACGAGGGCGAGGCCCTCCTCGATCTGCCCGTGGTCCCAGCGCCGCCGGTCCTGCTCGGCGAGCAGGAGCAGCCGTCCGTCCGCGGCCGACCGGGCCTCGCGTCGGGCGTCGGTCAGCAGGATCAGGGCGAGCAGTCCGGCGGTCCCGGCGTCCTGCGGCAGCAGGGTGCGCAGCATCCGGGCGAGGTCGACGGCGCGTTCCACCAGGTCGCGGCGGACGAGGTCGTCGCCGGCGGGGGCGGTGTGCCCGGTCGTGAAGACCAGGTGGACGACGGTGAGGACGGCGTCGATGCGTTCGGGCAGTTCGTCGGCGGGCGGCACCCGGTAGGGGATGCGCGCGGCGGCGATCTTCTTCTTCGCGCGGGTGATGCGGGCGGCCATGGCCGGCTCGCCGAGGAGGAAGGCCCGGGCCACCTCGGCGGTGGTCAGGCCGCAGAGCAGCCGCAGGGTGAGCGCGACCTTGGCCTCCTCGGCGAGTGCCGGGTGGCAGCAGGTGAAGATCAGCCGGAGCCGGTCGTCGGGAAAGTCCTCGCCCTCCCCGGCCGGCTCCGGGACGGGTTCGTCCGGCCCGGGGCCGGCGGAGCGGTCGAGCAGGAGCGGCAGCGCCCGGCGCAGGGTGGCGCGGCGGCGCAGCTCGTCCGTGGCCCGGTTGCGGGCGGTCGTGGTGAGCCAGGCGCCGGGGCGCCGCGGGATGCCGCGCTCGCCCCACACCGTCAGTGCCTTGGCGTAGGCGTCCTGCACGCACTCCTCGGCCAGGTCGAGGTCACGGGTGACGCGCGCCGTCGCGGCGAGCACGAAGGCCCACTCGTGCCGGTGCGCGTCCGCGACCGCGGCGGCGACCGCGGGGTCGGTGGCCATCGGCAGCCACCGTCAGTCGAACACCCGGACGGGCCGGACCTCGACGCCGCCGCCGAAGTGGACCGGGACCTGCTTGGCCAGGGCGATGGCCTCGTCCAGGTCCGCGGCCTCGACGAGGTAGTAGCCGCCGAGCGCCTCCTTGGTCTCGGCGAACGGCCCGTCCGTGACGGCCAGGCCGCCGGAGCCGTCGGGGCGGACGGAGGTGGCCGTCTCGGTGAAGTGCAGGGCGTTGGCCCCGAGGATGGCCTCCGCGTTGCGCTCCTGGAACGCGAGGTGGTCCTTGAGCGCCGCCTCCCACTCCTGCGCGGAGACGGCGGCCACCCGGGCTTCCTCCCGGTAGACCAGGATCAGGTACTGCGCCATGACGCGATCCCTTCTCGATCGGGCCCGCCGGCCGGGCCCTCCCGTCATGCCGACGGTCGGCGCCCGCCCGGATCGACACCTTTCCCGGGCAATTCTCCGTCCTGGGACGTTTTCCGGCGGTTCCTGTCGATCCGTGGCCCGGTCGTCCGTCGGTCCAGTGAGACCGATTCCGGCACCCGATCCGCAAGGAGCGCATCCCATGCCCCCCGCAGCCACCCCGCACGCCCCCGGGCCCCGTGCACCGGCCGCCGGTCGGCCGCACCAGACGTGGACCCTGGTCCTGGCGTCCCTCGGCCTGTTCATGGTCGCCCTCGACACCCTGGTCGTCACCACCGCACTGCCGGTGCTGCGGGTCGACCTGGGCGCGAAACTCACCGATCTGGAGTGGACGGTCAACGCCTACAACCTGTCCTTCGCCTGCCTGCTGCTGACCGGGGCGGCACTCGGCGACCGGTTCGGCCGGCGGCGGATGTTCGCCGTCGGACTCCTCGGCTTCTCCGCCGCCTCGGCCGCGGCCGCGCTCTCGACGTCCGTCGGCGCGCTGATCGCGGCCCGGGCGGTGCAGGGCGGCTTCGCGGCGATCGTGATGCCGCTGACCCTCACCCTGATCAGCCAGGCCTTCCCCGCCGAGAAGCGCGGGGCGGCGATCGGGCTCTGGGGCGGCATCGCGGGCCTTGCCGTCGCCGCCGGGCCGGTGGTCGGCGGCGCCATCACCGACGGCCTCGACTGGCAGTGGATCTTCTGGCTCAACGTTCCGATCGGGCTCGTGCTGGCCCCGCTCGCGCTGCGCCGGCTGACCGAGAGCTTCGGCCCGCGGCCCCGCCTCGACCTCCCCGGACTCGCCCTGGCCGGAGCCGGGTTCCTCGGCCTGACCTGGGGGCTCGTCCGGGCGAACACCGTCGGCTGGGGCAGCGCCGAGGTGGTGCTCTCCCTGCTGGCCGGAGCGGCGCTGGTGGCCTGCTTCCTCGCCTGGCAGCGGCGGACCCGCTACCCGATGCTTCCCCTCGGCCTCTTCCGTCTGCGGGGCTTCGCCACGGCGAACGGCGTCAGCTTCTTCATGTACGCCTCACTGTTCGGCGCGCTCTTCCTGATGTCGCAGTTCCTGCAGGTCGGGCTCGGCAACTCGCCGCTCGCCGCGGGCCTGTGGATCCTGCCGTGGACGGCGACGCCCATGGTGGTCGCCCCCATCGCGGGCGCCCTCTCGGAGCGGTGGGGCAACCGGCCGTTCATGGCCGCCGGCCTGACGCTGCAGGCCGCCGGGCTCGGCTGGGTCGCCGCGATCGCCGACCCCGGCATGGGCTACGCGCAGCTGAGCATCGCCCTCACGGTCGCCGGGGTCGGCACGTCGATGTGCTTCCCGACCGTGGCCAACGCGGTGATGGGCGCCGTCCCGCCGCAGGAGGCCGGGGTCGCCTCGGGGGCGAACAGCGCGATCCGTGAACTCGGCGGAGTCTTCGGCGTGGCCGTGCTCGCGGCCGTGTTCACCGGCCCCGGCGTCTACGGCACGCCCGACGCCTTCGTCGACGCCTTCCGGCCGGCCCTGTGGGTGGGCGCGGCACTCGCCGCCCTGGGCATCGTCTCGGCGCTGCTCGCACCTCGCCGGACGGCCCCGCCGACGGACGCGGGCCCGCAGGCCGCACCACGGCCGGTGCCGGCCGGACGGTCCGCGGTCGCAGCGCGGTCCGACGGGTGACCGGAGGACCGGTCCTGCCGGACGCGGCCCGGAGCACGGCTCCCGGGCCGCGTCCGGCCATCCCGCCGATCGGCGGAGGCCTCACCCGCCGAATGGCGGGTGGCAATTCCGGCATCCGCACCGCAATCCGGCGGACGCACCTGAAATGTTTCTCCTTCAACTGCAGAATGTGCGAGAAATCCGGCCGCCCACAGCGGAACCGCGTTGCACCTGAGACGTAACTCACCACCGCATTCCGGTCGGCCGGAAAACCGCTGATTGAGGCTCAGGCAGCGCTCTCACGGCACCCCCGGGGATCTCACATGATGGAATCCGAAGGCGCATGAAGGTGCTAGCCTCTGTTTCATCGAACGGGAGGCCCCGCACTCCTCACTTCGTGTCAACTGCCTGACGATCCGCGCGCATCCGGACCAGCGCGGCCCGACGATCGATCGTTTCCGATCCAGTGGCCGCCGCCGGGTACCGGTGAATTCCGAACTCCGCGGACTGTCGGCCCCCTTCGCGTCCGACCATTCGGGCGAGGTCGCCACGTCGCGATCTCGCTCCACCCTCGCATGCCTCAAAGCAGGAATCGATGCCCGTTCACCCACCAGCGGAACTCATCCGCTTCGTCCGCCGCAATTCACCCTTCTATGCCGAGCTGTACTCCGGCCTGCCCGACCGGACGGAACGGCTGACCGATCTACCGGTCGTTCCGCAGGCCGCGTTCTGGCAGGCGAACACGCCCCGCGGCAACCGGCTGCTGACCGGCCCGCTGGAGGAGGCCGTGGTCTTCAAGAGCGGCGGCACCACCGGCTCGCCGAAGTTCTCGTACTACAGCCGGGACGAGTGGCGGGAGTTCACCACCTCGTTCGGCGCCGGGCTGGTCGACGCCGGTCTGCGGCCGGGTCACCGGGTCGCCGATCTCTTCTACGCCGGTGACCTGTACGCCAGTCACACCTTCGTCCTCGACGCGCTGCACCGCTCGCCGGTCGCCAACGTCCGGCTCCCGATCGGCGGAGCGGCGCCGCTGGAGTCGACCGCGCGGACCCTGGAGCAGTTCGGCGCCGAGGTGGTGGCCGGCACCCCGACGACGCTGTGCGCGCTGGCCGACCACCTCCTCACCTCCGGCCTCGAACTCCCGCACGTGGAACTGCTGCTGTTCGGCGGCGAGGGCCTCTACCAGGACCAGCAGCCGCTGTTGGGCAAGGTGTTCCCCAACGCCCGGGTGTCGTCCATCGGTTACGCCGCCGTCGACGCCGGGCTGCTCGGCCGCCCGGTGCCGGGGGCGGACACCCGGGTGCACCGGGTGTTCGCACCGGAGACGGTGGTGGAGATCCTCGACGACCACACCGGTGAGCCGATCACCCGGGAGGGCGTGCCCGGCCGCGTCGTGGTGACCGACCTGCGGCGGCGGCTGATGCCCGTCCTGCGCTACCCCGTCGGCGACCGCGCGGAGTGGACCGACGCCGCCGCCGGGCGGTTCCGCATCCTCGGCCGGGCCGAGGAGGGCGTCCGGGTCGGCCCGGTCTCGCTCTACACCCAGGACGTCCTCGACCTCGTCCGGACCACCGACCCGGAAGGCCGCATCGCCGGCGTGCAGTTGGTGGTGCGCCGCTGGGACGGCCGGGACGGGCTGGTGCTGCGCCTCGCCTACGACGGCAACCCCGCCGGGCTCGCCGAGCTGTCCGCGTCCGTGGTGGCCGCGCTCCACGCGGCCCGTCCGCTGTACCCCGAGGCGGTCACCGCCGGCCACGTCCACCCGCTGTCGGTCGACTGGGTCCGCCACCACGAACTCGCCGTCAACACGCGGACCGGCAAGCTGGTCCGCGTCCTCGACGAACGGCCGCACTCGTGACGGCCACCGGGGCGGCCGCGCGCCGCCTGCCGCTCGTCCTGCGCAACCGTCGCTTCGGCGCCGTCTGGGCCGCGCAGGTGCTCACCCAGGCCGCCGGACGGATGTTCCAGGTCGGCGCGGTGTGGTGGCTGGTGGGCTACGCCGCCGGCGCGGACCGCGGGCTCGCCTCCGGCCTGCTGCTCGCCGTCGGCACGCTGCCCGCGGTGGCGCTGGCGCCACTGGTGTCGGCGCTCGTCGCCCGCTGCCCGCACCGGACGGTGCTCGGTGCCGCGGCCGCCGTCGCGGGCCTGGTCGCCCTCGGCACGGCCGGCTGGACGTACGCCGCGGCGCCGCCGATGGCGGCCGTGTACGGCACCGCCCTGCTGCTGGCGGGCTGCCAGGCGATCTTCGACCCCTGCCTGACCACCTCCGTCCCCGACCTCGTCGAGGACGCCGACATCGAGGCCGCGACCGGGTTCGAGCTCGCCACCCAGTCCCTGGCCGGGCTGGCCGGCGGGCTGCTCGGCCCCTTGGTGGTCGACGCGGCGGGCCTGGGCGGCATTGTCGCCGGATGCGCCGGCGCCTACCTGCTGGCGGCCGCGCTGATCGGCGCGACCCGGTTCCCCGCGACGGCCGCTGCCGAGGGCGGTGCGAGCGCCGAACGGCGGCCGCTGCGGCGCATCCTGGCCGGTCTGCCCTTCGTCCGGCGGGTGCTGCTCTGCTTCACCGCGGCGAACCTCTTCACCACCGCCGTGTTCGTGGTGATGCCGCTGTACACCCGGGCGGTGCTGCACGCCGACGGCTCGACCGTCGCCGCCCTGGAGGCGGCCCTCGGGCTCGGCACCCTGGCGGGCTCGGCCACCGGCGGCCGCCTCCCGGGCGCTCCGACCGCGGTCGGCGCCGGCTGCCTCGGCCTGATGGCCGCCGCACTCGGCCTGCCCGGCCTGGCCGCCGGCCGGATCGCGGCGCTCGCGTCCATGGCGGTGGCCGGCTGGTGCGTCGGCGTGATCGGCGTCCGCTTCGTGGCGCTGTTCCAGCGGACGGTGCCGGCCGAGGACCGGCCCGGCTTCTTCGCGGTGATGCAGGCGCTGCTCGGGGCGACCTTCCCGGTCTCCTCGCTGGTCTTCGGCCTGCTCGGCGACCATCTCTCGCCGCGCACGCTCTGCCTCGTCCAGGGGCTCGGCGTGCTGCCGGTCGCCGCCGCGCTGTGGTGGACGGGCCGACGCGAGCCGGCCCCGGCCCACGAGGTACCGGCCCCGCAGCCGGTCGGGGGCGCGCGATGACGGTGACGATCGCCCCCGCCGCCGCGCAGGACGTCGCGCAGCTGCGGCAGCTGTACTTCGACGTCTACGGCCACGGCTACCCGGTCGCCCTCGGCAGCGACCCCCGGGAGATGCGCCGCCTGATCGCCGACCCGCACACCCACTGGCTGACGGCCCGCCAGGAACGCACCGGTCAGCCGGTCGGATCCGTCGCGGTGCAGACCGACCCCGGCAGCCGGATCGGCAAGCTGGTCGGTCTGGCCGTCCACCCGGAGCAGCGGGGCGGCGGACTGGCCGGGCGGCTGACCGCCGCGGTGTGCCGGGACGCCTTCGCGACCGGCGCCCTGGACTCGGTGTACGCGACCGTCCGGGTGGTCACCCCGGGCCCGCAGCAGGTCTTCGCCCGCAACGGATTCCAGGCCCTCGGCCTGCTGCCGAACGCGGTCGAGGTGGCCGGGTGCGAGAGCCTCGCGCTGTTCGCCCGGCACGCCGACGGCGTACTGGCCCGGCGGGAGACCGTCGACGCCGTGCCGGGTGCCCTCGTCCCGCTGCTGGAGGCGGCCGGCCGCAGCACCGGCCTCGACCACGGCCGCCCGCTCGCCGTGGACGGCCCGTCCCGGCCTGCCGGGCCGGGAGCGCCGTCGACCGCGCCGATGGAGCTGGTCACCGCGCCCGGCTTCGTCCGCCGCCGCTTCCTGGAGCTGTTCCCCGACCCGGCGGAGCGGTTCTTCCCCCTGCACGTGCCGAACGCCGTCCTCACGCCGCCGGACGGCGCGTTCGAGGCGTACGCCGACCTGGACCCGGTCGCGGCGAGCTGCTCGCTGGTCGCCGTGCACCCGTCGCCGGCGGCTGTCGCGGGGGCGCTGGAGCCGCTGATGGCGGCCGTCACCCGCGCGGGCGCCGACTACGTCGAGACGCTGCTGCCGCTGGCCGACACCGCCGCGCTGCACGCCTTCCTCGCCGCCGGGTTCATCCCGAGCGCCGTCTACCCGGCGATGCGCCGGATCGGCGAGCGGTTCCACGACTACGTCGTGCTGTCCCGGACCAGCCGTCAGATCGACTTCCGGACCACGGCCGTCAGCGACCGGCTCCAGCCGTACCTGCTGGCCTACCTGACCGCCTGGACCTCGACCTACCTACCCCTTCCCGAGGTTGCCCCGTGACCGTCCATCCCGTGAACGCCCATCTCGCGCCGGTCGAGGTCCCCGACCCCGCCGCGCTCCCGCACCTGCAGCAGCTGTGCGACCTGGCCACCCCGTACGCCGCCGGTCCGGAGGCCGACGCGCTGTTCGCCGCCGCGATGGCCGAGACCAACGCCTGGCACGCGCAGCGCTCGCCGTTCCTCCGCTCGCTGCTGGACGGCCCGGCGGAGACCCCGGCGCCGACCGTCGGCGCGGGGATCCGCACACCGCTGGTGCACGCCAACTTCTTCAAGCGCCACGAGGTGCTGTCCATCCCGCGGGAGGAGGTGTTCCTCCACCTCACCTCCTCCGGCACCACCGGCCAGAAGTCGCAGATGTTCTTCGACACCTGGACGATCCGCTCCGCCCAGCGCATGGTCGCCCGGATCTTCGACCACTACGGCTGGATCACCCCCGACCGGCCCGTCAACTACCTGCTGTACAGCTACGAACCGGCCCCGCAGCTGAAGCTCGGCACCTCGTTCACCGACAACTACCTGTGCGACTTCGCCCCGGCGAACGACACCGCGCACGCACTGCGGCACACCGGCAGCGGCCACGAGTTCGACGTGCACGGCTGCATCGAGGCGCTGCGGCGGTACGCCGCCGACGGGCTGCCGGTGCGGATCCTCGGCTTCCCGGCCTTCCTGCACTTCACCCTGGAGCGGATGCGCGCCCTCGGCCTGCCGCCGCTCCGACTGCCCGCCGGCTCGCTGGTGCTGCTCGGCGGCGGCTGGAAGGGCCACACCGACCGGCAGATCGGCAAGGACGAGTTCTACGCCGAGGTCACCGAGCGGCTCGGTGTCCCCTCCGAGCGGATCCGCGACACCTTCGGCTCGGTCGAGCACTGCGTGCCGTACATCGAGTGCGGGCACCACCGGCTGCACGTCCCGGTCTGGTCGAGGGCGGCCGTGCGCGACACCCGCACCCTGGAGCCGCTGCCGTACGGCGAACGCGGCTTCCTCCACCTGGTCTCCCCGTACATCACCTCGGTGCCGGCGCAGAGCGTCGTGATGGGCGACCTGGCCTCGCTACACCCCGCGCAGGAGTGCCCCTGCCCGCTGCCGACGCCGTGGTTCACCGTCCACGGCCGCGCCGGGGTCAGCCGCAACCGGACCTGCGCGGCGGCCGCCGCCGAACTCATGAAGGGAATGTCGTGACCACCCGACCGCACCTCTGGCAGGGCTCGTTCGTCGACGACGAGGAGGCCGCCCGGCGGCTCGCCGACCTGCCCGCACTCGCCGCGCAGGCCCTCGCCGAACCGCTGCCCACCGAGCTGGTGCTGGCCGCCTGCGAACGCCTCGCCGACGCCCTCGGCACCCCGGGCGACCCCGCCCACACCCGTCTGCTCGCCGAACTCGCCTCCGGCAACGGCGACCTGGACGAGGCCGCGGCGACCCTCGCCGAGATCGCCGGTGCCATCGCCCGCCCCGCCCTGGAACGCAAGCTCCGCCGCGAACTCGGCGGGCTGCGCCCCGAGCGGTTCACCCGGCCCGACGCTCGCGACACGGTCTTCGAGGCCTGGGCGCCGGTCGGCCTGCTGGTCCACATCGCCCCCGGCAACGCCGCCGCCGTCGCCCCGCTGAGCGTCGTCGAGGGCCTGCTCACCGGCAACCTCAACGTGCTCAAGACCAGCAGCGGCGACACCCTGCTCGCCCAGCACCTGCTCGCCGAACTGGCCGCCGCCGACCCCACCGGCGCACTCGCCCGACGGATCGTCGTGCTGCGCTTCCCCTCCGCCCGCACCGACTGGCTGCGGCTGCTCTGCGAACCCGCCGACGCGGTGGCGGTCTGGGGCGGCGAGGAGGCCGTCCGATCGGTCGCCGAACTCGTCCCGCCCGGCTGCCGCCTCGTCGAGTGGGGGCACCGGATCTCGCTCGCCTACCTGACCCGTGACACCTGGTCGGACCCGGCGGTGCTGGACGCGCTCGCCGCCGACGTCTGCCGCTTCGAGCAACAGGCCTGTTCCAGCCCGCAGGTGGTCTACCTCGACACCGAGGACGAGGACGAGGTCTTCGCCTTCGCCGAGCGCTTCGCCGTCCATCTCGCCGACGCGTCGGCCGCCTCGTCCCGGCCCGAACCCGACCCGGCCGAGCACGCCGAGATCACCACCACCGAACTCGTCGCCCGGCTGGAGGAGCACCTGGGCCTCACCCGGGTGATCGCCGCCGAGGACGGCTCCTGGCGCGTCCTCGCCGACACCCGGCCCGCGCTCGCCGCCTCGCCGCTCCACCGCAGCATCTGGGTCAAGCCACTCCCCCGCGCCTCCGTCATGACCGTCCTTCGACCGATGCGGCGCTACCTGCAGACCGCCGCGATCGGCGGCAGCCGCGCCGACGTCGCCCGGCTCTCGCAGGCGGTCGTCGCCGCCGGCGTCCTGCGGGTCACCCCGGTCGGCGGGATGCTCGACAGCTACCACGGCGAACCCCACGACGGCGTGTACGCCCTGCAGCGGTACAGCCGCCGGGTCGCCGTCCGCGCGGACGACACCTTCGCCACCACCGCCTGCCTGGACGACCTGGCCGGCCCCGAGCCCGTCCCCGCCGCGCCCGGCGGCCCGCTGCTCGACAAGGCCGGGGTGCAGGAGCAACTGCGCACCCTCGCACCGGACCACGCCCAGCTGTACTTCCGCAGCGGCGGCAGCACCGGGGCCCCGGCCCTGTCCGTGTTCACCAACGCCGACTACGACACCCAGATGCGGGCCTCCGCGCACGGCCTCCTCGCCGCGGGATTCAACCCGGCCCGGGACCGCGCCGCCAACCTCTTCTACTGCGGCGGCATGTACGGCAGTTTCATCAGCTTCTTCTCGATCCTGGAGCGGCTCAACGCCACCCAGCTCCCGATCGCCGCCGGCCCCGACCACGCCGCCACCGCCGAGGCCCTGGTGACGTACCGGGCGGACACCGTGTTCGGCATGCCCTCCTACCTGTGGCAGCTGTTCCACGCCCAGCGCGACGCGCTGCGCGCGTACGGTGGGATCCGCAAGGTGTTCTACGGTGGCGAGCACTTCACCGCCGAGCAACGCCGGGTGCTCACCGAGGAGTTCGGCGTCGAGGTGATCCGTTCGGCCGCCTACGGCAGCACCGACCTGGGGCCGCTCGGCTACCAGTGCACCCATGCCGAGGGGTCGGTCCACCACGTCCTGACCGAGCTGCACACCCTGGAGATCCTGGACCCGGAGGCCGACCGCCCGGTGGCCGCCGGACAGCCCGGCCGACTCGTCTTCACCACCCGTACCCGGGCCGGCCAGCGCCTGGAGCGCTACCAGATCGGCGACCTCGGCCGCACGGTGGACGGCCCCTGCCCCTGCGGCAGCCACGCCCCCCGGATCGAACTCCTCGGCCGCCACGGCGACGTCGTCCGCGTCGGCACCTACTTCCTCAACGTCCGACGCCTCGGCCAGGTCGCGGAGGAGCACCTCGGCTACCGCGGCGAACTCCAGCTCCTCCTGGACACCGACGTCGACCGCGAACGGGTCACCGTCCGCCTCGACGAGCGCTACGCCCCCGACCCCGGGACCGCCCGCGCCGCCTTCCTCACCGCCGTCCCCGAACTGGGCTCCGCCGTCGCCGAGGGACTGCTCACCTGCACCGTCGAAAGGGCCCCCACCACCGCCTTCGAACGGACCCCCACCAGCGGCAAACTCCGCACGGTGATCGACCGGAGGCCGAACGGCCTGACGTCCGGTCCGGCCACGGCCTGACCTCCCGAGCTCGGCGGGGCCCGGCCCCGCCGAGCTCCCCCCGTCCCGCGGCGCCGGGCGGGACCGCGTCGGCCGAACGTGCGGCGGTGGGCGTGCGGGCCGGCGCCGGCGGTTCTCCGACGGACAGCAGCCCGCGTGGGAGACGCAGCCCGTACGCTGCCGGGAGCCGGAGCGGGTGATCGTCACCCGGGCGGCCGGACACACCACCGAGGAGACAACTGTGCAGTTCCGCGTCGCCGACCTCACCCTCCACTGGACCGGCACCGACGACACCACCCCGCCCGGCCACGTCATCGCCGCCGGCCACGATCCGTTCGGCGATCTGCGCATCTTCCTCTGGATCGGCAGTACACCCGATGACGACGCCTATCGCGGGTCGCTGCTGATCAAGTACCACCAGGCCGTCGCCGCCTACGGCCCCGGCGGAAGCTACGTCTCCGGCCTCGGCGACCAGACCACGCTCCTCGCCCGGCTCGCCGACAACGGCGGGAGGGAGGCGAATCCCTCGCCGGCTCGTCCCGGCGGGTGAGTCTCGCCGCGCCGAGTCGGACGGCCCGGGGCAGGTCGGGCGCCGTTCGCCTCAGAGATCGCAGCCGGTGGCGGTGGCGGCCGTGCCGGTGGGCAGCGGCACGGTGTGGCCGGGCGGCGGGGTGAAGCCCTTCCGGGTCCACTCCACCAGGTCGTCGAAGGCTGCCGTGAAGCAGGCCTGCATCGGCCGGACGACCTTCGGTGCGACGGCGTAGAAGCCGTCGGTGTGGGTGCCGTTCTCGATCCGGTAGTACCTGTGCAGGTCTCCGCGGCCGGAGTCGGTGACCATCCTGTCGTACACGTCCCCGGTCCGGTTGATCGGCAACAGGACGTCGTAGGTGCCCTGAAGGGTGATCAGGGGCCGGGAGACCCGGCCGGTCAGGGAGACCCGCCCGACCGCGTCGTGGACGGCCGCGGGCCGGGAGGCGCAGTCGTGGTCGGTGTCGCAGCCGGCGCCCGTCCCTTCGGCGCAGAACGGGTACCGCCCTGGGTGGCGCCGTCGTAGTCGGGGTCGAGCTCTTCACGGATGGTGCGCTGCAGGGAGTTCCACAGCGTCTTGTAGTGGGCCTTCCACAGGTCCTCGGAGCCCTTCGGGTAGCCCTGGCGTACATGGCCTCCGCCGCGCCGGGCTCCCGCGTATCGTTCCCGGTGAACAGGCGGATGCCGCCGTACGATCAGGGCGGCCCTTCGGCGCCCGGGATCGGGATCGCCTCCCTGCTGGGCATCCAGCCGGGGTCACCGTCGTGGGGACCGCGTCCGACGGGCGCCGGGCGGTCGAGGCCGCCGTCACCGCCCGCCGGGGCCGGCCGGCACCCTGACCGGACGCGAGGTGGACGTGCTGCGCCTGATCGCGGGCGGCTCGACGAACCGGGAGATCGCCGCCCGGCTCTACCTCGGCGAGGGCACCGTCAAGAACCCACATCTCCCGCATCCTCGGCTGCCTCGGCCTGCGCGACCGTACACAGGCCGCCCTGTACGCGCGCGACCACGGCCTGATCTGATCCGGGCGGACACCCCGCCCGCACCGCACTGTGGCGGTCACAACCATGGACACCAACGTCCTTATGGTGCAGGGCTGTTGGTCGACCACTGCCGCGCCCCGTGCGGCCGGTTGCACCCGTGTTGTGCCTGTCCCGTGGGGGAGCAATGGAGCTTCGAGGCGCGGGTGGTGCTTGCGGAAATTGTTTTCACCCGGGCCTGTCGGAGTCGGACGGTGCGGTGCTTGAATGTCCGCCACCAACCCCCCTTCCATTGCTGCCACTTGTGGCACACAGCATTGAGGATGCCCTGTGACTACGCGCGTTGACCTGTTACCACGGCGGGCCCTTCCCGTTCTCCGCCTCGCTGCGCTCCTGGCCGTACTGGCCTCCCTCGCCGTCTTCTTCGCCGGCGCGCAGCCGGCCCATGCGGCGCCCGCCTGCGGAGTCCTCTCCTCGGGTGCCGCGCCGCAGGCCAACTCGGCGGTGAACGCGGCCTGCAGCCTGATCGGCACGCCGTACTCGTGGGGCGGCGGCCACGGCGGACAGCCGGGCCCGTCGTACGGGATCTGCGACGCGTCCAACGGCGCCCCCGACGACTGCCACGTGAAGGGCCTGGACTGCTCCGGCATGGTCCGCTACGCCTACTACCTGGCCGTGGGCACGGACGTCATCAACGGTGTCACCACCACGCAGTGGACCTCCTCGCGTGCGGTGGCCAGATTCTACCGGGGCGACGGGACGGGCCCGTTGCTCCCGGGCGACCTGGTGTTCTACGGGAACACGCCGTCCACCATCCATCATGTGGCGATCTACCTGGGCCAGGGTTACATCGCCGAGGCACCGTACTCCGGCGGCCACGTGCAGGTGGCCGCACTGTCCTCGCACGGCGACTACTACGGCACCATCCGCCTCTACGGCCCCGGCGGCTCGACCCCTCCCCCCGGCGGCGGCCGGTACTGGGTGGACACCTTCGCGAACGCGTCGGTGTACGGCTCCCCGACCAGTACGACGAGCACCGGCACGCTCTACCAGGGCACCAACTACGTGTTCTGCAAGGCGTGGGGACGCGAGATCCGCAACGGCAGCAGCTTCAACCACTGGTGGCTGAAGACCGACCCGGACGTCGGCCCGGCCGGCCAATGGGTCTCGGCGTACTACCTCTCCAAGTGGGGCAACGACGAAGCCAAGGACAACAACGGCACCGTCATCCGGGACTGCTGACCCGGCCGGTCGAATCCCTCCACTGCGGCCCGCTGCACCGAACGAAGGTCCGGCCCGGTGGACGACCGTCCGCCGGGCCGGACCTTGTCCCCACGTCGCGGAGACCTGGATCAGCCCGCCGTCCGGGCCTCCAGCAGCGGCGCCCACACGTCGGCGCCGGCCGCCAGATCCGCACCGCCGGGCCTGCGGCCGGTGGCCAGCACCACGCGGTCGGGCCGCAGCAGTACGGCCGCGGCACCGCCCATCCAGCGGGCGATGGTGCCGTCGTCGCCGAGGTCGGCCGGGGTGGTGATCCGGGCATCCAGGGCCTGGGCCAGCCGGGTGAGGGCGGGCCCGGGCGGACCGGTGGTGATCAGGGCGAAGGAGGTGCCCAGGCGGTCGTCCAGGAGGATGCCGTCCCCCTCGGCACGGGGCTGGGGGCAGAGAGTCCCGATGCGGGGGTGGCCCGGGCGTCGGCGGCGGTGGACCAGCGGCCCCGGCCGCAGCGCCGGGGAGAGGCCGGACAGGGCGAGGGTGGAGACACCGGGAAGGCGGGATGCGGCCGGCAGGACGGCCCCGCGGGCGATCGCGAAGCGGGGACCGCCGCCGGTCATCAGGGTGCCGATGACGACGGCTGTGCGGATCAACTGCTGGGCATGGGGCCTTCGTTCGGCCTGATAGCTGTCGAGGAGCCGGTCCGGGGCGCGGCCACCGAGGACACGGGCGAGCTTCCAGGCGAGGTTGTGTGCGTCGCGCAGGCCGGCGCCCATGCCCTGGCCGATGAACGGCGGGGTGAGGTGGGCGGCGTCGCCGAGCAGGAAGGTGCGACCGCGGCTCCAGTGATCGGCGATCTGCGCCCGGAAGGTGTAGGCGGCGGTCCGCAGGACGCGCAACTCGTCCTCGGGGATGCCGGTGGTCCACGGGGCGACGAGGCGGAGCAGGCGGGCCCGGTCGGTCAGGGTGTCGGGGTTCTCCCCCGGGCTCAGGCGGAACTCCCAGCGGTAGCGGTCCTCGCCGATCCGCATGTAGGTGGCGGCACGCCCGGGGTCGCAGACCTGGTGGACGCCCTCCCAGGCGGGCAGTGGCGGTCGGCAGCTGATGTCGACGACCAACCACTGCTGGGGGGCGGCCAGTTCCCGCATGCGGGAGCCGATCGCGGCGCGGGTGGGGCTGTTGGCGCCGTCGCAGCCGAGCAGGGCGTCGGCCAGCAGGGTGCGGACCGCGCCCGTGTCCTCGTCGCGGACGGTCAGCCGGACCGGGCCGGTGACGTCGTGCGGTGGCGTGACGATGGCGGTCACCTCGGTGGCGCCCCGCAGGGTCACCAACGGGTGGTGCCTGAGATTGTCCCGGAGCAGCTGTTCCAGCTCGGGCTGGTCGAACATGTTGGCCTGCGGGAAGCCGTGCTCGCCGCAGCTGCCGTCGCGCCGGAACTCGGCCAGTACCCGGTGGCTGCCGTCGAGCAGGCGCATACCGCGGGCTGGGCGGCTTATCGCGCTGAACTCCCGGTGGATTCCGACGGCTTGGAGGATGCGGTGGACCTCGTCGTCGAGGTGGACGGCGCGCGGCAGCGGATAGGGGGCGCGATGACGCTCCAGGACGAGGACGGGTACGCCCTGACGGGCGAGCAGGGTGGCGGCGGTCAGGCCGGTGGGCCCGGCGCCGATGACCACGACGGGCACGTGCTCGGGTGCGGCGACGGGGGTGTTCACGAGGAGAGTGCCTTCATCAGGCCGAGCAGGCGGCGGCGGTCGATCTCGTTGTCCTCGCGGAGGGCGGTGATCGCCTCGCGGAGCAGACGCGGGGAGGGGGTGCTGCCGAGGAAGTCGCGGGTGGCGGGCGGCCCCCATTGGGAGAGGCCGGAGGTGCACATGGTGGCCCAGCCCGGTTCGAGGGTGGAGTCGAAGAGGTCGCCGTCGGTGAAGTGTTCGAGCATGAGGTGGTCCGGGTCGCGCCAGTAGTCGAAGATCTGGCTGCCCTGGATGTGGCGGCCGATGCCCCAGGAGCGGCGGTAGCCGCGTTCACCGAGGTACCGGCCGCCGGCGGCCAGTGCGTCGAGGTCGGCGACCTGGTAGGCGGAGTGCACGTACCCGGTCTCGGGGCCGAGGTGCATGGCGAGGGTGTGGTGGTCGGCGGGGCGGCTGCCGAGGTCGCAGCGGATGAAGGCCATGGTGGGGCCGCGGTCTCGCTGGCCGTCGAGGTAGAGGAAGTCGCTGACGATCAGGCCGAGGTGCGTGAGGTACCAGTCGAGGGCGCGGCGGAAGACCCGTGTGGACAGGACGAGATGACCCAGCCGCTCGATCCGGGCGGGGGCGTGCTCGGGGCGCTGGGTGGCGTTGAACCTGGCGACGGCGGTGCCGGTGTTGACGACCAGGGGCTGCTGGACGGGCAGGGCGGGCAGCTCCTGGACGCCGTGCACCACGCGGACCGGCAGGCCGGAGGGGTCGAGGAGGTCGACGCACCGGCCGCCGCCGTGGTCGGCGATCGGGCGGACGCTGCGACCGGTGGCCCTGGCGAGGCGGTTCAGGTCGTCCGCGTCGGCGGCCTTGAAGGCGGGCCCGATGAACCGGGAGCCGGGCCCCTTGCGGATCACCAGGCAGTGCGTACCGGCCAGGGCGCCGCGCAGGTACAGGGCGTCATCGCTGCGGGCGTCGACGGTGAATCCGAAGTCGCGGGCGAAGGTCTCGGCGCGGCCGAGATCCGGTTTGGTGAACTCCAGCCAGGCGATGTCGGTGACCTTGATGACGGGCTGGGGTGCGCGGCCGGGGTGTTCGCCGCGCAGCGCGCCCTGCTCGCTGTGCAGGCCCTGGTGGGCGTCCGCGGGGGTGGTGTCGTTCATGGTCGGGTTCCGTTCACCGGGGGCGGGTGGTGGCTTCGGGGTGCCCCGCCGGCCGTGGCAGCGGCCGGCGGGGCGCGCACGGTGGGGCGGCGGTGGCGGTCTACCGTGCGAGCAGGGTGTCGAGCGCGGCGGCGAGGTCGGCGGCGAGGTCGCCGTCGGTGTTCGCGGCACGCCAGCCGATGAAGCGGTCCGGGCGGACGAGGACGGCCCCGTCGGTCGCGTGGCCGCGGTCGCGGGTCCAGGTGGAGCGCAGGTCGCGGTGGTCACCCTCGACGTGGCCGATGCGGACGGCGTCGAGCGGGAGGCCCGTGCGGGCGGCGATCTTTTCTGCGGCGTCGCACCAGGCCTGGCCGTCCTCACCGGCGATCAGGAGGAAACGGCCGGGCCGCACCAGCCGGGCCAGCGCGAGTTCGGCGCCGTCCTCGTCGTGCAGGAGGGCGTGTGGCAGCGGGTGGCCGGGGCGGGCGGCGGGCCGGTAGAGGCGGACGGGGTCGGGGTTGTGCGGCGCCTCGGTGCCGTCGGGGACGACGGCGGCGGAGTCGTAGGTGTAGCCGAACTCGACGCCGAGTTCGTTGAACTCCATCGACTGGGCGGCGACGGTGCGCAGGAAGGTGCGGCGGAACGCGGTGTCGTCCGCCTCCCGGCTCCACAGCCGCCGGGCCTGTGCCCAGTTCTCCTCCTCGTCGGCCTGCGGACCGCCGCCGAACAGGGAGTTGATGTGGAGCTGGTTGAGCGCGTTCTCCAGGGCGCGCTGGACGTTGCGGGCGTCAACGGGGCGGCGCTCGGCCTCGTAGGTGTCGAGCAGCTCCTCACCGGCGTGGCCCTTCAGGACGGCGGCGAGCTTCCAGGTGAGGTTCTGCACGTCGTGCATGGCGGAGGTGAGGCCGAGGCCGCCGGTGGGCGGGTGGCGGTGCGCGGCGTCGCCGGCCAGGAAGACCCGGCCGTCGCGGAAGCGGTCCGCGGTCACGCCTTCGACGGACCATCTGGAGATCATGTGGACCGTGACCGCGTCGGCCGGGATGCCGAGGCCGGCGTACATGTCGGCGAGCACGGCCTCGTCGTCCAGGGCACGGCTGTCGTCCGGACCGTAGTGCAGGTGGAAGACCCACTCCTCGGAGTCCGGGCCCCAGTGGTCGGGACCCATCGGGACGAGCACGCCTCCGGCGCCGATGCCGGGCAGCCACATCCAGCGGATCAGCACCTCCGGGTCGCGGGCCCACCGGGAGAGGTCGGCGGTGATGTGGAAGGAGACCATGCGGGCGACGTCGCGCAGGCCCTCCTGCCGGATGCCGAGCGCCGGGCCGACGGTGCGGCCGCCGTCGGCGCCGATCACGTACCGGGCGCGGACCCGGTAACTCTCGCCGGTGCCCCGGTCGGTGACGATGGCGGTGACGCCGTCACCGTCCTGCTCGAATGCGGTGAGCTCCTGGTTGAAGCGCACTCCGTCGGGGGCGAGTTGCTCGGCGCGGGCCCGCAGGTGCGGCTCCAGGCGGATCTGCGGGAGGTTGGCCTGTCGTTCGGGGCTGGCGGCGAGCCAGTCCGGGGAGCTGCCGCCGCCGCCCCAGGCCTCCATCCGGACCAGCCGGCGGCCGTGGTCCTCGCTGTCGCCGTTCAGGCCGACGTACCAGCCGGAGTGGGACATGTTGGCGGCGGGGGCGGAGGCGGCGTAGATCGCCTCGGCGGTGCCCACGTCGCGCATGATCTCCATCGCGCGCTGGTTGAGCACGTGGGCCTTGGGGAGGATCGAGGTGCCGGGCCAGGCGTTGACCAGCAGGGACTCGATGCCCATGGTGCTGAGCAGCATGGACGCGGTGAGGCCGGCTCCGCCGCCGCCGACGATCAGGACGGGTACTTCGAGGTCGTTCATGGGGTGCTCCGAGGGTGGGGGTCAGGCCAGGCGGGGGAAGAGGGCAAGGGCGTTGCCGGCGTTGACGGCGGCCAGGCTCTCCCGGTCGAGGCCGTCGTACCGGTCGAGTTCGCCGCTGAAGTGGGCGACGGCGATTTCGGGGGCGAACGGCCAGTCACTGCCGAACAGCACGTGTCCCGGGCGGGCGAACGCGAGCAGGCTGGGCAGCGCGGCGGGGCTGGAGGACAGCGCGGTGTCGAAGTAGAAGCCCGCGAGGTCCTCGAAGATCTGGTCCAGGCCGCGGCCGGTCTCGGCGAAGAGCGCGGCGGCGATCCGGTGCGAGGCGTACGGGAGGAAGCCGCCGCCGTGCGAGAGGACGATCTTCAGGTCGGGGTAGCGGCGCGGGACGTCGTGCAGGACGAGGTTGGCGGCCGCACGGGTGGTGTCCAGCAGGAAGTCCGCGGCGAACGGCGGGATGCCCGGCACCGGCGGAGCGGGCAGGTCGGAGGGGTGGACGTGGACCACCGCGCCGCGCCGGTCGAGTTCGGCGAGCAGGTCGTCGTGCGCGGGATCGCCGAGGTACACACCGCCGTTGTTGGCCAGCAGGGACACCCCGTCGGCGGCGAGGTCGTCCAGCGCGTGGGTGGCGGCGTCCAGCGCGGCGTCGAGGTCGGGCAGCGGCACGGTGGCGAGGAAGCCGAAGCGGTCCGGGCGGTCCTTGACCAGTTCGGCGCTGTACTCGTTGACGACCCGGGCCATCCGGGCGGCTTCGAGGCCTTCGCCGAGCCAGGTGCCGGGGGTGGACAGCGAGAGGACGGCCGTGCGGACGCGGTAGCCGTCCATCAGCGCGAGGGCGCTGTTCGGACTCCAGTCGGGCAGTTCGCGTCCGCCGGAGGCGTCGATGCCCTTGGCGCGCAGCCAGGCGGTGTACTGCGGTGGGAGAACGTGATGGTGGACGTCGACGCGGCTCATGGCGTTCCTCGGCGAGTGGGGGCTTGAGGGGTGGGTGGGGTCGTCGGCCGCGGGTCAGCCGACGGCCGGCAGGACGAGGTCGGTCGGGCCCGCCGGCGCGGGCGGGCGGATGTCGAGCGGTCGGAGGTCAGGTCGCGTACTGCCAGTCGAGGGCGTACCGGTCCAGGGCGGCGGCGACCTCGCGCTGCCGGGTCTCGTCGCCGGGGCGGGGCACCAGGACGCGGATGCCGCCGTCCAGCGGCGTGCACGTGATGTCGTCGAGCGTGATGTCCGGTGCCAGCGCGGCGAGTTCGGCGTGGACGACGCGGCGGGCGGCGTCCATGCGCAGGCCGAGCTTGTACGGCTTGCCGACGTCGGTCAGCGGCAGCGCCCCGAGGACGACCACCTCCTTGGGCACCGCGGCGCGCTCGGGTACCCGGTCGGCGGCCCAGGCGAGCAGGTCGGCGGGCCGGGCCGGGGATGCGGCGACGAGGGTGACGTAGACGACCGGTACCTCCCCGGCGTGGATGTCGGGCCTTCCGACGGCTCCGGCGCCGGTGACGTCCGGGTGGGCCAGCAGGGCGTCCTCGATCGCGGCGGGGTCGATGTTGTGCCCGCCCCGGATGATCAGGTCCTTGGCGCGGCCGACGAGGTACACGAAGCCGTCCTCGTCGACGCGCGCGAGGTCGCCGGTCTCCAGCCAGCCGTCGACGACCTTGCCGGCGTGCTCCAGCCGCGGCCCGTCGGCCGTGCTCCCGGCGACGTATCCGGCGAACACGGTGGGGCCGCCGATCGCCAGCGTGCCGACCTGACCGACCGGCAGGTCCTGCCACCGGCCGGTGTCCGGGTCGATCCGCACCGTCTTGACCCGCTGGTACGGCAGGCGCTGGCCGACCGATCCGGGGCGGTGGTGGGCGGGGAAGCTGCGGGCGGAGGCGCAGGTGGCCTCGGTCAGGCCGTAGCCCTCGCAGAGCGGGACCCCGGTGTGGTGTTCGAACGCCGCGCGGACGGCGGCAGGCAGCGGGGACGCGCCTACGGCGGCGAACCGCAGGGTGGAGAGATCCGCGTCGACCGGGATCTGCGCGAGAACGGCGTAGACGGTCGGGACGGCGGACATCGCAGCGATCCGGTAGTGCTCGACCAGCTTCCAGAACACGCCGTACAGGGCGGGCTCCCGGTACCCCAGCGGCCCCGCCCACACCACCTGCTGGCCGCGCAGCAACGGCGCCAGCAGCGTGACGACCAGGGCGTTGACGTGGAAGAGCGGGAGCGCGGCGAGCATCACCGAGTCGGCGTCCGGCATGGTGGTCGCCGCGATCATCCACGCGTCGGTGACCTCGTTGCGGTGCGTGTGGGCGGCGAGCTTGGGGGTGCCGGTGGTGCCGCCGGTGTGGAAGTACGCGGCCAGGTCGTCGGCGCTCGGCGGCTCGATGCCGTCCAGCCGGTCGTCGGGGTGACCGTCGGCCAGCTCGCGGAGGTAGCCGACCTCGGTGCCCGCCAGCGGTTCCAGATCCGGCGCGGGCCCTTCGGCGCGGGTCGGCGCGAGGGCCAGCAGGGCGTCCAGCCCGAGCGAGGTGGCGACCTGACGGGCCGTGCGCCACACCTCGGCGTCCAGCTGCGGGCCGGCGGCGACGAGGACGCGGACACCGCTGCGCCGCAGCAGCTGCTCGACGTGTTCGGCGGCCAGGCCCGGGTTGACGGGTGCGGCGATACCAGCGGTCTGCGCGCCGAGCAGGGCGGCGGGCAGCTCGGCGGTGTTGGGCGAGAGCAGGCCGACCGCCGAGCGGCGGGTGACGCCGAGCGCGCGGAACAGGTTGGCGTTGCTCCGCACCCGGCCCAGTAGGTGGGCGAAGGTCACGGTGAGCGGATCCAGGTACCGCTCGGCGTCGGGCAGGGTGTGGAGTGCGGGCCGGTCGGGCCACCGGTCGGCGGCGCGCAGCAGGGTCTCGTAGGTGGTTCCGGGCAGGCCGCGCTCGCTCAGCGGTACGGCTTCGACGGCGGTCAGGTCCGCGGGTGTCTCGTAGGCGGGCCAGAGCAGCGGGGTGGTCATGATCGGCACCGTGCGCCTTCGCGGGGTCGGAGGTGGGGAGGGTGGTCAGTGGGCGCGCACGACCGTGCGCTGTTCGCCGAGGTCGATCGCGCGGTCGGCGGTGGCGATGCGGGCGGTGACGACGTCGCCGGGCTGCAGGTAGTCGGGGTTCTTCGCCTGGCGGCCGAAGAAGACCTGCCAGCGCTTGTGCGGCGGCAGCAGGGCGCCGAGGGTGGCGGCGAGCCTGCCGGGGGACTTGAGCGCGGTGCCGCCGGGGGTGCCGGTGAGCAGCACGTCTCCGGGCTGCAGGGTCTGGAACCGGGCGAGCAGGCTCAGCGCCCGGGCGGGGCGCACGATCATGTCGGTGGTGCCGTGGTCCTGCCGGGTGACACCGTTGACCTGGAGCGTCAGCCGTAGTTCGGCGAAGCGGGCGAGGTCGGCGGCGTCGGTGAGGACCAGTCGGGGGCCGAGCGGGGTGAAGGTCGGGTAGGACTTGCTCTCGTAGAACTGGGTCTTGGGCAGCTGGAGGTCGCGGGCGCTGATGTCGTTGGCGACGACCAGGCCGTGTACGTAGTCGGCGAGGTTCGCCTCGGTGACCTCGGTGCCGATCGGCAGGTGGGCGCCGATCACCAGGCCGAGCTCGACCTCGTAGTCGAGGAAGCGGACACCGGCCGGGCGGATGACGTCGTCGAACGGGCCGCTGACGGAGCCCGAGGCCTTGCGGAAGAACGCGGGCGGGACGGTGTCCGGGTCGAAGCCCGAATCCACGGCATGTGAACGGTAGTTGACCATCTGCGCGACGACCCGGCAGGGCGTGGTGACCGGGGACGACAACTCGCCGCCCGCCGGCTCCTCGCCCGCGAGGCCGGCCGCGGCCTGCCGGGCGGCCGCGTCGACTGCGGTGCGGTCGGCCAGCAGTTCGGCGGTGGTCGCGGCCCGGGTGGCGATCGCGTGCCACCTGCCGGCCGCGTCCTCCACCCACCATCCGGTGCTGGTCCGTACGACGGCGATGCTCATTGGCTCTCCTGCGTCCGTGCGCTCGGTGCGGATGCGCGGCCGGGCTGCTGCGATCGGATAACTGATACAACCATCAGCCTTGATGCTGCCATTCGTCAAGAGCCGTCAACACTGATGAAACAATCAGATTGCTGGGCATGCGAAGCCGAGGTCGTTTCTGCCACATGCACATATCCGTCCGAACGCGATGAAAGGAGCCCTCTCCCCCGCGCCGATGTCACGTCCCACACGCGCCTGGCCCCGGCGGCGGGCCGTGGAGGCCGGGGTGCGGAGGCCGGGGCGTGGAGGCCGGGGTGCGGACGCCGGGGTGCGGACGCCGGTCCGTCGCAATGCCGGGTCGTGATGCCGTCCATCAGCCGGACCGCACGGTCACCCCGGTCGTCCGCGGGTGACCCGGCCCCGCCCGGCCGGGACCCTCCGCGCTACGCGGGGGTGGCCGGCAGCGGCCGCCGGGCGATCTCGCGCGCGTCCTCGACTGCCATGCCCAGCATCCGCAGGACCAGCTCCGCCATCTGCTCACCGGCGTCGGAGGCGGTGCGCTCCGGGTGGCGCAGCCGGAGATCGATCAGGCCGAGCAGCGCCCCGCCCACCGCGGCCAGGGCGACCTGCGGGTCCGCGACGGAGAAGCGGCCGGACGCCGCCGCCTTCTCGATGTCCCGCAGCGCCCGCGGGGCGAGCCCGCTGTCGGAGTGGATGTGGCCGAGTCCGCTCCGCCGAAGGATCCGCATGATCTCCGGGTGGGACTCCACCATGGCAATGGTCAGGCGGACGCTGGCGGCGAAGGTCTCGGCCGGGTCCTCGATGCCGCCGGCGACGGTGTCCAGCGCCGTCCCGTACTCCTCCAAGGCCTGGCCGACGGCCGCGTCGAAGAGCTCGCCCTTGGAGGAGAAGTGGTTGTAGAACGAGCCGAAGCCGACGTCGGCCCGCTCGGCGATCTCCTGGATGCTGACCTCCCCGTCGCCGTCCGCGCGCTCGGCGAGGATCTGCCGCGCGGCCGCGATCAGCGCCTGGCGGGTCGCCGCTCGGCGGCGCTCGAACCGGTTCGGGGAGGAGGTGCTGGGCTGCTCGGGCATGAGCACATCGTAAACCGGTTCGTACAGATGTGATGGGTTCATCACATCTGCTGCCGATTCAGGCCGGGTGGCCTCGGGCCGGGCGGGGCCCGGGGTGGGGCCGACCGGGGTCAGCGGGCCGGACCGTCCACCGTCGACACGTCTCGCGCCACATCCGCAGCCGTCTCCGTCGGCACCCCCAGGGCGATCAGGGTCTCGGTGGCGGTGGCCGTTCCGGCGGGATCCTCCCAGGCTCCGGCGTTGACGGCCTCCAGCAGGGCCAGGGTCAGCGCCTCCAGCGCCGATCCCAGGACGGCGGCCGGCAGGTGACGGTGGAACACCCCCGCATCCTGACCGCGCTCCACGGCCGCGACGACCGCGTGCCGCGCCGGCCTCAGCAACTCCTCGACCCGTTCGACCCCCAGGTCCTGGAGGGCCAGCGACAGCAGCACCCGGTAGCGGTCCCCGACCTGCCAGATTCCGACGACGAGCCGGGCCAGCGAGCGCTCGGGCCCCTCGACGGGGCGGGTCGGCGCGGTTGCGACGGCCAGCGCGTCCCGCAGGGCCTGCGAGGCCTCGTCGGCGAGCGCCTCCAGCAGCGCCGCACGTCCGTTGAAGTGCCCGTAGAGCGTGCGCCGCACCACGCCGGCGGCACGCGCGATCTCGTCGAGGGTCACCTCCGGGTTCGCGCCGAACTCCTGGCGGGCGACGGCAAGGATGCGGGCCCGGTTGGACCGGGCGTGACTGCGCCGGACCACGGACTCGGCGGACTCCCCCATGACGTGCCCTTCCTCTCCATGGCGACTCCTTCGCGCGAGCCGACCTCACGCCAATACTTGCACACGGGCGAGCAAGGAAACTAACCTGCACACGAGTGAGCAAGTACGGGATCCACCCCCGCTCCGCAAAGGACCTGCCATGCCCCTGATCGCCTCCACACCCGTGGCCCGGATGTCCCGCCCGTACCCCCGACGCAGGTGGGCACTACTGGTGCTCTGCCTGAGCCTGCTGATCGTGGTGATGGCCAACACCTCGCTCATCGTCGCCGCCCCCGACATGACCCGTGACCTGGGCCTGGACAGCAGCCAACTGCAGTGGGTCATCGACGCCTACACCGTCCCCTACGCCGCGCTGATGCTCGTCCTGGGCGCCGTCGGCGACAAGTACAGCCGACGCGGGGCCCTGATCACCGGCCTGGCGGTCTTCGGCGCCGGCTCGGTGATGGGCAGTCTGGTGCACGATGCGAACGCCGTGATCGCCGCCCGCGCCGCGATGGGCACCGGCGCCGCCGTGATCATGCCGGCCACCCTGTCGCTGCTCGTCGCAACCTTCCCCCGCCACGAACGCGCCAGGGCGATCACCGCCTGGACCGCCACCTCCGGCCTGGCCATCGCGCTCGGCCCGCTGCTGGCCGGCTGGCTGCTGGAGAAGCACGCCTGGGGCTCGACGTTCCTGATCAACGTCCCGATCGCCGCAGTCGCGATCGCCGCGGCACTGGTCCTGGTGCCACCGTCGAGGGCGACGGACATGGGCCGGCTCGACCTCGTCGGCGGGCTGCTGTCCATCGTGTCGGTCGGGTCCCTCGTGTACGCCATCATCGAAGGCCCGCACTTCGGCTGGGGCGTCGGGCCGGTCTCCGCCGCCGTCATATCCGGCGCCGGACTGCTTGCCTTCGTCGGCTGGGAACTGCACCATCCGCACCCGATCCTCGACGTCCGCACGTTCCGCTCCCGCGCCTTCACCGGCGCCATGATCGCCGTCCTGATGTTCTTCTTCGGGACGTTCGGCGCCATCTACTACGCCACCCAGCACCTGCAGTTCGTCCTCGGCTACGGCCCGCTCGCCACCGGTGTCCGCCTGCTCCCGCTGGCCGGCGCGGTCTTCGTCGGCGCCGCACTGACCGGCGTCCTGACCCCGCGGCTCGGCATGAAGTCGATGGTCGTGGCCGGCATGGCCATCGGCACCGCCAGCGTCCTGCTGCTGACCCGCATCGACACCGGCTCCACCTACACCGACTTCCTCGCACCGCTCGCCATGCTCGGCTTCGCCATCGGCCTCAGCGTCTCCCCCTGCACGGACACCATCATGGAGGCGTTCCCTGAGAGCCGGCTCGGCGTCGGCGGTGGCGCCAACGACACCGCGCTGGAGCTCGGCGGCGCCCTCGGCATCGCCGTCCTCGGCTCCGTGCTCAGCACCGGCTTCCGCGCCAACCTCACCGACACGGTGGGCGACCGGCTGCCCGCAGCCGCACTGGAGACGGCCACGGACTCCATCGGCGGCGCCCTCGCGGTCGCCCGGAGCATGGCCCGGGACCCGCAGGTCGGGCCCGAGCAGGCCCGGGCCCTGGTGTCCGCCGCGAACCACGCCTTCGCCGACGCCGTCGCGCACACCAGCCTGGTCGGCGGGATCATCATGGCCGCCGCCACCGTCCTCGTGCTCGCCGTCCTGCCGAACCGGACGCCCGAGCACAACGGCATCAAGGCCGACGCCGGAGCCGACGCCGAAACCGTCCCGATCGACGCCCGGCCCGGCCGTGGGTGACCGACCCGGGTGAGCCGGCCCGGCGGCCGAAGTAGCCGCCGCGAAGGCGCACTTGACCATCATTGATCGTGACCGGACAATCGCCGGGTGGTGATGCCTCTCGCGCTCCTCCGGATCCGCATGCTCGCCGTCGGAGCCGCCCTGGGCCTGGTCGTCCTGATCGGCTCGGCCGGCCTGCCTGCGCTGGCGGCGTCGGCCTTCCCACTCCCGGGCACCGAGCGGGACGGGCCCACGTACCCCACGAGTGTGTACCGGTACGACAGCGCCGACGCACTGAACACCGTTCCCGAGCCCAAGGCGGCGGACCTGCTCCCGATCGGGCCCAAGGAACTCTACGCACACGGCACACGGGAGCACATGCTCGCCCGTTGGAAGGCGTACGACAAGAAGGGCCTGGCCTGGGAGAAGTTCCGGACCGTGTTCGCGACGAAGGTCTTCCGCGAGCCCGACGTGCTCGACGACGTCCCCATGCCCTCGGACCAGGTGCTGCAAGGCATCGGCATCCCCAAGCAGTACACCTGGGGCTCCCTGGACTTCATGTACGCGCACTGGAAGATCCAGAAGGAGGGCAGCGGGGTCGCGGACTGGACGGTGTGGCGCGCGGGGTACGTGAACGCGGCCGACAGCAGGCGCAAGGGCGAGGCGTTCGAACAGCTGGTCCGTCAGGAGTACATCGAGAAGGAGAAGCTTCTCAAGGCAGGCGAGTGGCAGTTCAACAAGAGGGTGCCCAGGGACAAACTGCCGCTCCTCTCGGGTCTGGGCCTCAACAAGGCGGACCGCCCGCTCGACGCCGCGGACTTCGACAGACTCAAGGTCATCCTGGAGATGAAGTCCGGCAAGAACGTCAACACCAAGGAGGGCAGGAAGCAGTTCGAGGACCTGATGAAAATCGCCAAGGCGACCGGCTGCCGGCTGATCGTCGTGTTCGGCGAGGAACCCACCGAGAAATCGGACACCATGATCCGCGGTCTGGCGGCACAGTTCGGTGTCCAGACCGACGTCCGGTACTTTCCGGCGATCGGACAGAAGGTGACACCGAAGTCCGGGGGCGGCACGCCACCACCGACCCAGGACACGGGCGGTGCCCCGGTCACCCCGGTCACCCCCGGGCCCTCCGGCGGGCCGGCCGGCGACGCGGCCACACCGCAGGTGCTGGCCGCGCCCGGCCAGATGCCGGCCGACAGCCCGATGGACGAGGCAGTGGAGGCCTCGGCCGACTCACTGCAGGACGCGATCCAGGCAGGGTTGATCCAGGACTGGCAGGACGAGGAGCTCGCCGCCGAGGGCGGTGACACCTCGTCGACCACCCAACCCGACCTCGGCGGCGTCGACTTCTCCACGCTCCAGCTGCGCTACGTCTCCGACACCTACCACAACGGGTCCGGCGTGCAGTACGCCTTCAAGGCCGACAAGCCGACCACCGACGAGCAGTCCTTCGGTGGACGACGCGCGGCCCGGCTCGCCTCGGACTCGTTCTTCGTCTGGCTGGAGCTGCCGCCGTCCGCCTTCACCGTCAACCTCAATCCGGACGAGCCCGACCGGATCATCGACGCACGGTTCGGCAGGACCGACGCCGGACGGGTGCTGCTGGAGGCCGACCTGGCGATGAAGAAGCTGGTCGCGACGTTCATCCACCCGGACACCCCGGGCGGCCGGACGTACTGGGGCTCCCTGCAGGGCGACACCAAGTGTCTGTCCATGCGGCAGTGGATCGTGCCCGACACGGCCACCGTCCGCGACAACGGTGCCGAGCTCTACATCCTGGACGCGCCGCTGCTGGTGAAGATGGAGACGGACGTCATCAAGACCCAGGGCGTCGGGGGCGCCGCCGGATGCACCCAGCAGGACAAGGCCACCACTCGGTACAACGAGACCGTGTACCGCACGACGATCCTGCCGCAGGTCCAGGACGCGGTGAACCACGCGCCCGAGTTCGCCGACCTGCGCCGGGTCTACGCCAGCCGGGTCGCCGCCGAGTGGTTCCGCCAGCGCAGTGCCACCAAGCACACCGCGTACTCCGACCTCATCGGCAAGGGCGACATCGGCCGCTGGACCTCCCGGCAGCCCTGGACACCCCGTGAGGTCTTCGACCGGTACGTCCAGTCCTACAAGAACGGCGAGTTCAACGTCACGCACACCACCGCGCAGGGCGACACCGTCCGCACCCACACCTACGTCTACGGCGGGGTGGACTTCAGCCGGATCTACCAGAACCGGCTGAGCGCCGACGCGTTCGCCAAGGATCACCCGGCGGCGGCGGCCTCGGCACACGACGCGCTCTACGGCCCGAGCGGGGTGGGGAACGAGGTGTGGCTCGGCGGCCTGACCAGCTCCAAGCCGCTGCCCGAGGCCTACGCCAGGCCGGCGCCGGCGACCTCGAACCCGCTGTTCTACGCGCTCGTGCCCCTGCCACTGATCGCCTGGCTCGTGGGGGGTGGAGCACTGCTGCGCCGCCGCCGGGCGCTCGCACCGACGGAGGTCTGACCGATGACCACGAGGACGATGAGACCGTCGCCACCGCGTCCGGCCACCGAGGTCGCCGGGAGCTTCCTGTTCGCCGGGGTGGCGGCGCTGGCCCTGGTCGCCGCGGTCGGTGCGTTCTTCGCCGTTCCCGAGTTGAGTGACTATCAGAGCCAACGGGCGGCCGACGGCGCGGCGGGCGACCGCGCCACGTTCGGGCAGGTCGCGTTCGGGCTGGCCGCGATCGTGTTCGGTGCCGTCTGCCTGCTGCCGGCCTACCTCGACGGGCGGGGAATTCACCGGGGCCGGGTACTGACCTGGGTCACCGGAGGGCTGTCCGTCTGCTTCGGCGTCGTCCTGCTCGCCGTCGGCACCAATGACGCCGTGCCCTGGTACGGCGGCATGACCAGGATCGTGGCCATCGGGATGCTGCTGCTGACGATCGCCGCTCTCACTCTGTCGGCGCGCAAGTCCGCGCCGATACCGCCTCCGCCCGGCCTTCCCGCAGCGATACCGCCCGCACCTCTGCCGAGCCCTCCTGCGGCTCCGCCCGGCTACCTGCCCGCACCGCCGCCGCTCCGGCAGGCACGCCGGCCGGTCGCCGTCACGGCAGCCGTGGCCGTCCTCCTTTGCATGGCGCTGCTCGCGATCGCGGGTACCGTCGTCGAGATCCTGACGTACCGGGCCATGGTGCATTGGCTCGACACGTACGAGGCCCGCTTGCAGCAGCAGGTCGCCCAGTACGGAGTCACCGTGGCCTTCCCCCGTCTTCCGGACACCGCCGTGGCGCCGACCGTCATCGTGGTCGGACTTCTGGTGGCCGTCGCCGCGGCGCTGGTCGGTCTGGCGCTCGCCATCCGGTTGCCCAGGCCACGGGCCCGCGTCACGGCACTCGTCGTCGTCGGGTTGCTCGCGCTGCTGGCCACGGCCCGGGGCATTCTGACCATGACGTCCCAGGCCACTCTGCACCAGATCGAAGCAGAGTCTCGGCAGCTCAGGGAGAGTATGGGTCAGGGTCAGGGGCAGTACCGGGACATGTTCCCCGGCATCACCGAGATCTACCCGCCGTGGTCGTACGACTCCGTCTATCTGAGCTCGGCCCTCGCCGTCGTGGGGTGCACCGCGGTCTTCGTCCTGCTGACCCTGCGGCGCTCGGCTGCATGGTTCGCCACGGCAGGAAGCGGTGCACGGTGGTACGCCGCGCCACCGCCACCCACACCTCGGCCCGCCGCGGCGTACCCCCGGCAGCCCGCACTCGCGCCGCCGGCGCCGGGCACCGACCAGCCCGGCGCCGACATGGCGGTGCACCGTGCGCTGGCGGTCATCTCCCACCCCTGGGCGCTCCCGATCATCCGTGCGCTGGTCCTGGGCCCCAGGCTCCTGACCGACCTCGCGCCGGGGCCCCTCGGAGAGGACCTGGACGCCGTCCAGGGACAGCTACGGGAACTGTGTGCCGCCGGCGTCGTCCTCGAGTCCGCACTGCAGGGTGCCGCCTCGCCCGGCTATGAACTGACCGAACTGGGCGAAGGCCTCCCGTCGATGCTCCGCGAACTCAACCGGCGGGGCATGCGGCTCCCGGACCCCCCGGCCGACGGCGGCGGCACGCCGACCGCCCCGCTCTGAGGGCCTCCGCGCCGACGGGACAGGCCCGTCCGGACGGCACCCGCTGCCGTCCGGAGCGACGATGGCCTCACGAACGCCATCGAGTCGCCGTCCGAGGACGACGCGACCGCCGAGCCGAGGAGTGGCCCGAGACCGAGCAGGTGCTGGCGAGCTGGAACGAGGGCCCGGCCAGGCAGGCGGTCCTGGACTACGTGCACAAGGCGACGACACCGGGGGCGGCGTTCGTCGAGCCGGCCGACCGGGTCGCCACGTTCGACAACGACGGCACGCTCTGGGTCGAGCAGCCGCTGCCGCCGCAGTTCGACTTCGTGTTCCGCACCTGGGAGGAGGAGGTGAAGGCCGACCCTTCGCTCGCCGCGCGGCAGCCGTACAAAGCGCTCGTGCAGCGGGACCAGGGGTTCTTCGAGGGCCTGGCGACGCAGGAACCCGAGGCGGTGTCGACCCTGTTGGAGGCGTTCGCCCGGTCGTGGGCGGGCACGACGCCCGAGGAGTTCGACGCCCGGGTGCGGGAGTGGACCAGGACGGTGCGGGACCCGCGGTTCGGCGTCCCGTACGTGGAGCTGGTCTACCGGCCGATGCTGGAACTGTTCGACCTCCTGCGGGCGAACGAGTTCCGGGTGTTCGTGTGCTCGGGCGGCGGCCGCGACTTCATGCGCGTGTTCGCCGAGGACACCTGGGGGATCCCGAAGGAGAACGTCATCGGCTCGGCGGCCGCCTACACCTACACCGACGGCAGGATCGTCCGTTCCCGCGAGTTCCTTGGCAGCCTGGATCTGGGGCCGGGCAAGCCGGAGCACATCTTCGCCCACACCGGCCGGCTGCCCGCCTTCGCGGGCGGCAACGCCGACGTCGACATCGAGATGCTCAAGAGCGCCGCGTTCGCCCTGCTCGTCCGCCACGACGACGACCAGCGCGAGTACGCCTACACCAAGGGCGCCGAGGCCTCGCTCGCCACGGCCGAACAGCTCGGCTGGGCCGTGGTGAGCATGAAAAGCGACTGGACGACCCTGTTCTGACGAGGAGATTTCGCGTTGAACGACCTGACCGCCGTCGACGTGCTCGTCAACCCGGACGAGACGACCCTGCGGCACGCCCACGCCTGGAACGACCGGATGCGCGAGAGCGTCCCGGACGGCTTCGCCCTGGACGCCTCCACCAGCCGCACATCACCACCCTCCAGCGCTACGTCCGGACAGCAGACCTGGACGACGCGTACGACGCCGTCCACCGGACCCTGGCCGCGACCGACACCACAGCCCTCTCCTACCGGGCCGTCGCCATCGGACACGCCGACTGGGGCGTGCCCGGCCAGGGCCTCCCGGTCATCCTCCTGCGCCCCGGCCCGCAGGTCCTCGACTTCCAGGCCGCGCTGCTGGCTGCGATCTCCCCGTTCACCGAGTCCGGCGGCACGGCCGCCGCCTTCATCACCGACCCCGGCGAGGGCATCAGCCAGAGCACCCTCGACTGGGTCGACGGTTACGTCCCCGCCCAGATCGGGCCCGACCGGTACACCGCCCACATCACCGTCGGCTTCGCCACCCTCGACGACCTCAGGACCATCGAGGCCGAGCCGTTCGACGCCTTCACCGTCCGCCCGGCCGCCGTCGCCGTCTACCAGCTCGGAAACAGCGGAGCCGCCCGCAGGCTCCTCCGGACCTGGCCCACCCCGAACTGACAGGGTCGCTGAAGGTCAGCGGGCGGTTCCGGTCCACCGGTCCGCGCAGGACACCGGCACCGTGGGCGCTCCCGGGCTGGCAGTCCTTCCCCGGTCACCACCGCGTCCGCCTTGACAACACGGTCAGCCGGACGTAGATCGGGAGGCATGGATCGGCACGGCCCGGTGGAGCGAGCGAGGCCACGCGTCGGGAGCGACACGGCCACCTCCCCGGGCGCGGGCGCCACGACGGGTGCCGGCCGTCCCGTCCGGGCAGCCGAGGCCGGGGAGGCCGACGGTGTGAGAGCGGAGCACGAGGACGCCCTGGTGGCGGCCGTGGTCAAGGCCGTCAGGGAGACCGGCGGCCATGTCGGGAGCGTCTTTCTCCGGTCCCGGGACAACCGTTCGATCGTGCTGGCCGCGACCTGCGGCGCCTCGCCGGCCCTGCTCGGTGGCTGGCGGCTCGTCCCGGTCAACAGCCCCATTCCGGTGGCGGCGGCCTACCGGTCGGGGCGGACGGTCCATCTGGCCGACGCCGACGAGACGATGCGACGCTATCCCCAGCTCGCGATGGCCCTGCCGTACGCGTTCGGCTCGGCGTCGGTGCCGGTCAGGGCCGGGCGGGAGAGCCTGGGCGCCATGGCCGTGGTGTGGTCGGCGCCACCCGGGCACTCGGGGCTGTCCAGGGTCCAGCTCCGCCATCTGCGGGCCATCGCCAACCGGCTCGGCGCCGCCCTCGCCGACCTCCGGGCCCGCGGGGGTGCCTTCGACTACGACGCCGCGACGGTGCCCATCGAGGTCCCGGCTCCCACCGCGCCGGCCGTACGGGTCGGCCTGTTCGACTGGCGGCTGGACACCGGGGTCGTGGTCGCCGACGACGAGCTGTGCGCGATCTTCGGTCTGGCGCCCGGCGCGTTCGACGGGCGGGCCGACACGCTGGCCTCCCGGCTCCACCCGGGCGACCGGGTCTCGCTCCGGGCCACGGCCCGCGCGGCCGTCGCGGACGGCAGGGTGCTCGCCCGCCGACTGCGCATCCGCGCCGCCGACGGGTACCGCACCGTCGAACTGTGGGGCCGCGTACCGGAGGCAACCGGGGAGGAGCTGCGGAATCACCTGGTCGGTTGTGTGCTCGACGCCGCGGCCGGCGCAGCAGCCGTCACCGCGGTGGAGCGGCTCCGGGACGGACTCTTCTCCCTCGCCCCGGACGGGCGGGTCACCTACGCCAATCGCAGCCTGGAGCGGCTGCTCGGGGCGGGCGTCCGGGAGCTGCTCGGCCGCCGCCTGTGGGAGGTCCTGCCGTGGCTGTCCGATCCCGCCTACGAGGACCGGCACCGAGCCGCGCTGTTCTCGCAGCAGCCCACCACCTTTCTGGTCTGCCGCCCGCCGGACCAGTGGCTCGCCTTCTCCCTCCACCCGGACGCGAACGGGGTGACCGGCAGGGTGGCGCCTTCCGGGCCGCCGCACCCGCCGTCGGAGGTCTCCGGGCCGACGGTGGAGTCCGGGGAATCGTCCACCGCGTCGTCCGGTTCCGGGCCCGGGCATCCCACGCCCGGCCCGCCGACGGCCCGGGCGGCGCCCGCGCGCCTGGGCGCCATCTACCGCGTGCTGCAGCTGGGCAGCGCACTGACCGAGGCGGTCACCACGGAGGAGGTGTGCAACGTCGTCGGCGACCAGCTCCTGCCGGCCTTCGGCGGGCAGCACCTGGCCATCTACGTGATCGACGAACGCCGTCTGCACCTGCTCTTCCACACCGGCCACCACGACCGTTTCCTGCACTGGCTGGAGGGCAAACCGCTCGACACCCCGCTGCCCGGAACGGAGGCACTGACCTCCGGCGTGCCCCTGTTCATCGAGTCCCGGCAGGATCTCGCCGACGCCCGTCCGGCCCTCTCCACGGAAGGCGTCGGAGCCTGGGCCTACCTGCCGCTGATCGCCTCCAACCGTCCCGTCGGCACCTGCATCCTCGGCTTCGACGAGATCCACCACTTCACCACCAAGGACCGCGGCATCCTGACCGCGCTCAGCGGTCTGATCGCGCAGGCCCTCGAACGCGCCCGTCTCTACGACGCGAAGTCCGCCCTCGCCCACGGCCTGCAGAACGCGCTGCTGCCCCACCGCCTGCCCGTCCTGCCGGGCATCCGCACCACCGGCCGGTACCTGCCCGGCACCAGCGGAATGGACATCGGCGGCGACTGGTACGACGTGATCCCCACGGAGGACGGCGTGGCCCTGGTCGTCGGGGACGTCGAGGGCCACAGCGTGGCCGCAGCCGGCACCATGGGCCAACTGCGCAGCGCCGTCCGGGCCTTCGCCACGGCCGGCCATCGACCCAGTGCCGTCCTGGCCGGAACCAACCGGCTACTGGTCGACCTCGGTCCCGGGCTGCTCGCCAGTTGCTGCTACATCCGCATCGAGCCGGGCAGCGACCACGCCTACGCCGTCCGCGCCGGGCACTGCCCACCGCTGCTGCGCCGTCCCGACGGCAGCACCGACGTGCTGGAGCTGGCGGGCGGACCGCTCCTCGGCGTCGACCGCACCAGCACCTATCCGGAGACCCGGCTGGACCTTCCCCGCGGGTCGGTCCTCGCCCTCTACACCGACGGCCTCGTCGAGGAACGCGGCAGCGACATCGATCTGGGCATCGACGACCTGCGGGCGTCGCTGGCGCACGCCCGTGCCGGGAGCCTCGACGAACTCGCCGATCAACTCCTGCGGAAGGCCCGGCGCTCGCCGCACCGTTCGGACGACATCGCCCTGCTGCTCACCGGCTACCACCCGGAGCAGATCCGGCCCCGGTGAGGCGGTGCACGCCGCTGGAGGCGGGAAACCGGCCCTACGCCGGGTCGGCGCCGAGCATACGGAGGACGAGGTCGGCGTACTGCTCTCCGAGGGCCTTGGGCGAGGTGCGCATGCGGTCCTCGTACCAGCGCGCGACGTCGATGCCGAGCGAGAGCACGGCGCGGCTGGCGGCCCGCACGTCCCGGACCTCGAACACGCCGGCCGCGACCCCCTCGCGGACGAGGTCCTGTGCACGTTGCTCGATCCTGCGCCGCAGGTCCACCACGACCCGGTAGTCGTCCTCGGGCAGGGACTGCAGCTCGTACGCCACGACGCGCGCCACGGCGTGGCGGTGGGCGTGCCATTCGGTGAACTCCTCCGCCAGGCGGCGCATTCTCGCCGCCGGGTCACCGTCCCCGGTGACGGCCCGGTCGACCACGGCGAGGATCTGCTCGTGCCCGCTCCGTACGATCTCGAAGAGCAGGGCCGCCTTGGACGGGAAGTGGACGTAGAGCGCCGCCGAGCTCATTCCCGCGGCTGCGGAGATGTCCCGCGTGGTGGTGGCGTGGTAGCCCTGCCGGGCGAAGCACTCCAGACCGGCCGCCATCAGGCGGCGGGCGGTCGCCGGTTGGACGTCCGGCCACAGGTCGTCCGCGAGCGTGGTGGTGGCGGGCACTGATCTTCCCTCGCTCCGACGCATGGGCCGACCCTATCAACCGCTCGGTTGTGGGCCTTTCCCGTTCATAAATTACCGCTTAGTAACACTGACTGAGCGCTTGCTTAGCGCGTGGGAGGGTCGTAGCCTCCGTCACACGCCGGTCGGCCGAGGCGGCCCCTCGTCCGACCCGGCCACCACCCTCCCTCCGCGTCCACCCGCGCACCGGGGAAGGGGTCACGCACGAGTACGAGCCGACTCTCGCCGCAGACGCTGCGCCCATCCGATCGGGAGTGCCCTCATGAGCTTCAACCTCGCGACCATGCTGCGGGAGTCACGCCATGCCCATCCGGACAAGCCGCTGTGCCACTTCGCCGGCACCTCCTTCAGCTACGCGCAGGTCGACACGGTCTCCGGCCGCGTCGCGAACAGCCTCCGCGCCCTCGGGCTGCAGCGCGGCGACAAGGTCGCCGTCCAGCTGCCCAACGTGCCGCAGTTCCTGTTCACCTACTTCGGGATCCTCAAGGCCGGGCTGACGATGGTCCCGCTCAACCCGCTGCTCCGCGCCCCGGAGATCGCCTATCACCTCGAGGACTCCGACGCGAAGCTGCTCGTGACGTTCGAGTCCTTCGCCGACGAGGCGCTCAAGGGCGCACAGCAGGTGGACGGCGTGACGACGTACGTCGTCACCGCACCGGGCGGCGGCCGGCCGCCGGAGGGCGCGGCCCACTACGACGAGCTCTACTCCGCGGAGGACACCGGCGACATCGAGCCGACCGATGCGGACGACACCGCTGCGCTGCTCTACACCTCGGGCACGACCGGTCAGCCGAAGGGTGCCGAACTCACCCACTTCCAGCTGTACATGAACTGCACCGTCGCGGGAGAACTGTTCGGCTTCCGCGAGGACGACATCGCCGTGGCGGTACTGCCGCTGTTCCACGTCTTCGGGCTGTCGAGCGTCCTCAACACCTGCGTGCGCTACGGCGGCACGATGGCCCTCGTGCCCCGCTTCGACCAGGAGTCGGTACTCGACGTCATCGAGCGCCACCGCTGCACGCTGTTCTCCGGCGTTCCCACCATGTACGTCGCGCTGCTGTCGGCCGACACCGCCGGCCGCGACCTCGGCTCGCTGCGGGTCGGCGTCTCCGGCGGAGCCGCGATCCCCGGCGAGGTGATCCGCGCCTTCGAGGAGAAGTTCCCGGGAGTCGTGATCCTGGAGGGCTACGGGCTGTCGGAGACCGCGAGCACCACGACCTTCAACATCAGCGCCGAGGCCCGGAAGGTGCTCTCGATCGGCAAGCCCGTCTGGGGCGTCCAGGTACGCGTGGTCGACGAGAGCGACGAGCCCCTGCCACCGGGGCCCGACCACATCGGCGAGATCGTCATTCGCGGCCACAACGTCATGAAGGGCTACTACAAGCGACCCGAAGCCACCGCCGAGGCGTTCAGGAACGGGTGGTTCCACACCGGCGATCTCGGCTACGCCGACGACGACGGCTACCTGTTCATCGTCGACCGCAAGAAGGACCTCATCATCCGCGGCGGCTACAACGTGTACCCGCGCGAGATCGAGGAGGTCCTCTTCACGCATCCGGCCGTGGCCGAGGCGGCCGTCGTCGGCAAGCCCGACGGACGGCTCGGTGAGGAGGTCCTGGCCTACATCGCGCTGAAGCCGGGCGCGTCCGCCACGCCGGAGGAGATCACGGTCTACTGCAAGGACAGGGTCGCCGCGTACAAGTACCCGCGCGAGGTGCGCCTCCTCGACGCGCTACCCAAGGGGCCGACCGGGAAGATCCTCAAGAAGGCACTCCGCGTCTGACGTCAACTGCACAGTGCTCCGCCGTAGTTGAACCATGCTGCGGCGGAGCTGACGCATGCCCGCGCGCGGCGGAAGGACCCCTCCGGCGAACCCCCGGCACTGCCGCGTCGAGCGGCCTGGCATGTGACGTGGTCCACACCGGCCTGCCGAGTCGGACCGGTTGACGCCGGTGTCGTCCTGCTGCAGCCTGAGGAGCTAAGCAAGCGCTTAGTAAGTGCCGAAGGGAACGTCATGCCCGAAGCCGTCATCGTTGCCACCGCCCGCTCGCCGATCGGCCGGGCCTTCAAGGGCTCACTGAAAGACCTGCGCCCCGACGAGCTCACCGTCCGGATGGTCCAGGCCGCCCTCGCCAAGGTGCCCCAGCTCGACCCGAGGACGATCGACGACCTGGTGCTCGGCTGCGGACAGCCGGCCGGGGAGTCCGGGTTCAACATGGCTCGGATCGTCGCCGTCCTCGCGGGGCTGGACGAGGTGCCCGGCACCACGGTGAACCGCTACTGCTCGTCCAGCCTGCAGAGCACCCGGATGGCACTGCACGCGATCAGGGCGGGCGAGGGCGACGTGTTCATCTCCGCCGGCGTGGAGACCGTGAGCCGCTACACCCAGGGCAACGCGGACGGTCTGCCCGACACCAAGAACCCGGTGTTCGCCGAAGCGGAGGCCCGCACCGAGCAGTTCGCCGCCGGCGGCCGGACGTGGGCCGACCCGCGCACTCAGGGATGGCTGCCGGACGCGTACATCACGATGGGCCAGACGGCGGAGAACGTCGCCCAGCTCAAGGGCGTCAGCCGCGCCGACCAGGACGCCTTCGGCGTCCGCAGCCAGAACCTCGCCGAGAAGGCGATCGCCAACGGGTTCTGGGAGCGCGACATCACCCCGGTGACCCTGCCCGACGGCAGCCTGGTGACCAAGGACGACGGCCCGCGCGCCGGGGTGACGCTTGAAGCGGTCTCCGGGCTGAAGCCGGTGTTCCGGCCCGACGGCACCGTCACCGCCGGCAACTGCTGCCCGCTGAACGACGGCGCCGCCGCGCTCGTCGTCATGTCGGACACGAAGGCGGCGGAACTCGGCATCACCCCGCTGGCCCGGATCGTCAGCACCGGCGTCTCGGGACTGTCCCCGGAGATCATGGGCCTGGGACCGGTCGAGGCCTCGAAGCAGGCGCTGGCCCGTGCCGGCCTGACCATCGCCGACATCGACCTGGTCGAGATCAACGAGGCGTTCGCCGCCCAGGTCATCCCGTCCGCGCGCGACCTCGGCGTGCCGGAGGAGAAGCTCAACGTCAACGGTGGCGCGATCGCCATCGGCCACCCGTTCGGCATGACCGGTGCCCGGATCACCAGCACCCTCATCAACTCGCTGCAGTGGCACGACAAGCAGTTCGGCCTGGAGACCATGTGCGTCGGGGGCGGCCAGGGCATGGCGATGGTGCTGGAGCGGCTCTCGTGACCACAGTGGATGCCGTGGTCTTCGACTACGGCGGCGTCCTCACCGGCAAGGTCCGGCACTCGATCGCGGCCTGGCTCGAGGCCGACGGCATCGAGCCGGAGTCGTTCTCCCGAACCCTCAGGGCCTGGCTGTCCCGCGACGCCGAGGACGGCACTCCGATCCACCGGCTGGAGACCGGCGAGCTGACGATCGAGGAGTTCGACGCACTGCTCGCCGCCGAACTGGTCACGGTCGACGGCACGGCGGTCGACCCTGTCGGTGTCCTCGCCCGCCTGTTCGCCGGGATGCGGCCCGACCAGGCGATGTTCGAGTTGGCCGGCGAGCTGCGTGATCTCGGGATCCGGGTGGCCCTGCTGTCCAACAGCTGGGGCAACACCTACCCGCGCGAGCGGATCGACCCGCTCTTCGATCCCGTCGTGATCTCCGGCGAGGTCGGCCTGCGCAAGCCGCTGGCCCCGATCTACCGGTACACCTCGGACCTGCTCGGCGTGCCCTCCGACCGGGTGCTGTTCATCGACGACGCCGAGCCGAACGTGCTCGGAGCCCGGGCCGTCGGCATGCAGGCTCTGCTGCACACCGACGCCGACACCACCCGGGCCGCACTCGCCGACCTGGTCCCCGGGCTGTCCCGGCCGCTCACGGCCGCACCCCGGACCTGATCACCAACACCCGGCCTTCCGCCGAGAAGACGAAGGAGAGAGCACATGAGGATCTTCCAGGGCATCGAGGAGCTGGCGCAGGCCGCCGGCACCCACCTCGGGTACTCCGACTGGCACACCGTGACCCAGCAGCAGATCGACACCTTCGCCGAGGCGACCGGTGACCACCAGTGGATCCACGTCGACCCCGCGAAGGCGGCGCAGGGCCCGTTCGGCTCCACGATCGCGCACGGCTACCTGACACTGTCACTGGTGCCGATGCTGATCTGGCAGGTGTACCGGGTCAAGGGGCTGACCATGGGCGTCAACTACGGTGCCAACAAGCTCCGTTTCCCCTCACCCGTCCCGGTGGACTCCAAGGTGCGCGCCGGGGTGGAGCTGCTGTCGGTCGTGCCGGGTGGCGGTGGCTACCAGGCGACGGTGAAGGTGACCGTCGAACGGGAGGGCGCCGACAAGCCGGCCTGCGTCGTCGAGACCGTCAGCATCCTGGTGCCCTGACAGGGGCGGCCCCTGCCGTGGGCCCGCCATGGGTCTGCCATGGGCCCGCCGTGGGTCTGCCCGACCACCGCCCGCGCCTGTCCTGGCCTGCCGGGCGCAGGGCGGTGCGGGCCGGCCCGAGACCGTCCACTACCTGAACAGGCTGTCTCCACTGGTGGCCATGCGGTGGGTGGCGCTGTGGCGGTTCACCCAGTCACGGACGAGGTTGACGGCGTTGGCACACTGCCAGCTGCCGTCGTACTCACGCACTCCCGTGAAGGCTCCGTAGCCCGCGATGATGCCGTCCACATGCGCATCGCCCAGCAGTTTGTCGACGTACCACGGGTCGTTGTAGGTGGTCGTCCAGGACAGCGTGGCCGCGAGCTGTCCCGCGGCGCGGTCTCCGGCGCCCTTCTTCAGCTCCGCACACGTGTTGTAGCCGGCTTCCGTGCAGTTGCCGAAGCCCTTGGTGATGTCGCTGTCGTCGTAGTCCATCACCCGGCGACCGGCCGGGAATCCGGCGCCCGACCGGCTGAAGGCGTTCCGGACCTGATCGCGGGTCCCGGTCGTCGTGATGCCCTCCAGGCGGCCGAGCCTGCCTTCCAGGCTCTTCCAGCCCCTGCCCCCGACGTCCGGGGTGCTCCCGCCGTGGTACTCGTAGAAGCCGTAGAGCACCTGGATCCCGGCAGCCGTCAGCCTCTGTGCCTTGTCGCGCAGTCCCGCGACGCTGCACCCGCGGTTCTGCTGTTCTCCGCAGTAGTTGGGGTCCTTGATGTCCAGCCAGACCAGCGCCAGCCGGCGACCCGTGTTGGCATTGGAGACGATGCGGTCGATCATGCTGTCGAAGCTGGGGCCCAGCCGGTTGTCGCCGGCCGAGGAACAGTCGTGGTAGGCGCGCCATTCGTTGGGGTTCCACCAGGCACACACGTCGATCTCGATGCCGTTGCCACCGTGGTCGAGCGCGGCGTTCACGCCGTCCAGGGTGTCGACCCGGTGCGCGATGGCGTAGATCGGGTGATGCTGATCGGCTGCCACCGCCGGAGTCGTCCCGAGCGCAGTGGCACCGACGATGCCGCACAGCACCGCCGTCATCGCCGTCGCCCTTCGCGCGCCGGCACCGTGCCTGAGGTGAGTGGTCAAGAGAAGCACTCCTTTCCATAGACTTCTGACGTGTACGCATCACCGGCCGGCCAGCCGGTGTTGGCGGTCTGCCATCGCGCCACGGCGTCTACCAGGAAACAGAACTGACCGATCGTCACGAGTGGAACGATGGCCGATTGGCAGCAGCACCGCTAGCGTGACCGTGTGGATCAGGACGAACGAATGCTGCACGCCTCGTCGTTCGGCGCAGCCGCGGTCGCCTACGCCGAGCACCGTCCGGACTACGCGCAGGCCGCGGTGCGCTGGGCGCTCGAATCCGCGCCCGGTCCGCGCGTACTCGACCTCGGCGCGGGAACGGGAAAGCTGACCGCCACGCTGGTCGCGCTGGGAGCGGAGGTCATTGCGGTCGAGCCCGACCCCGCAATGCTGACCGAGCTGCGCCGCTCGCTGCCGGCTGTCCGTTCCCTGCCGGGGAGTGCCGAGGCGATACCGCTGCCGGCCGCCTCCGTCGATGCCGTCCTGGCCGGCAACGCCATGCACTGGTTCGACATGGCCATCGCGGGACCTGAGATCGCCAGGGTCCTCGCACCCGACGGCATCCTGGCCGGCCTGTGGAACGTCATGGACGACCGGGTCGAGTGGGTGGCCGAGCTGGCGCGGGTCGGCGGGAGCGCTGCCGTCGGCCCGCGCGACACGCCCGCCACCTGGCGCGCCGAGACGGCAGGCATGCACCTTCCGAAGACCGGCGAGACCGCCCGGTTCGGCTCGCCGGAGCAGGCCGAATTCCCGCACGGGCAGCGCCGAACCGCCGACTCCCTCGTCGCGACCCTCGCGACGCGTGCGGGGGTGCTGGTGATGCCGGAAGAGGAACAGGACGCCACGCTGGGCCGTATCCGCGCATTCCTCGCGAGCCGACCGGAGACCGCCCGCGGCGAGTTCACCCTCCCCATGCTGACCGGCGTGCTGCGCGTCCGGCGACTGTGAGGCAGTGCCTCCGTCGGCCGTGAAAAAGCGCGAGGTCAGCCTTGCCGGATGGAGAGCACGCTGCATCGCTGAAAAGGCTCCCTACCTTCTTGGTGGGTTCGTTCCGGTCATTCGTACGATCGGGAGGCCCAGGGGCTCCGGGTGTGGCTCAAAAGGCTCATGTCGATGGTGTGGCTTTCACTGATTGGCTGCCCGGTGCCCCGCGACGACACGGCCACTCATTGGGATGCGCGAACTCGATCGCTTCGTAGGGACACGTCGGCGTGGTCGTCTGCAGGGACCAGGACACGGATCGACGAGGAGGCGCGGATGCCTGAGCTGTGGGTGGGGACGGATGCGGGCAAGGCCGAGCACCACTGCACGGTGATCGATGCCAACGGCAGGCGGAGGCTGTCACGGCGGGTGGCCAACGACGAAGGACCCTTGCTCGAACTGATCGGCGAGGTCATGGAGTTGAGTGAGGGCGAGCCGGTGACCTGGGCCATCGACCTGAACGCTGGCGGTGCCGCCCTGCTGATCGCCCTGCTTGCCGGCCACGGGCAGAAGCTGCTCTACATTCCCGGTCGCACCGTCCACCACGCCTCCGGCAGCTACCGCGGCGACGGCAAGACGGACGCCAAGGACGCCTTCGTCATCGCCGACCAGGCCCGCATGCGCCGCGACCTGCAGCCCCTGCAGACACCGGACGAGATCGCCGTCGACCTGCGGATCCTCACCGCCCGGCGCTACGACCTCGCCGCCGACCGCACCCGGGCGATCAACCGTCTGCGCGCCCAGATCCTGGAGTACTTCCCGGCCCTCGAGCGCGCCTTCGACTACAGCACCTCCAAGGCCGCCCTTGTCTTGCTGACTGGCTACCAGACACCCGCCGGCCTCCGCAGAATCGGCGAGGCCCGCCTCGCCCCCTGGCTGGCAAACCGAAAGGTCCGAAACGCCAAAGCGGTGGCTGCCGCCGCGCTTGAGGCGGCACATGCCCAGCACACGGTCATCCCAGGAGAGAAGACCGCCGCGGCCATGGTGCACACCTTGGCCGGGGCCCTGATGGCCCTGGACCAGGAGATCGCTGCCATTGACACGGCGATCGAGGCCCGGTTCCGCGAGCACGAGCACGCCGAGGCGATCACCAGCATGCCCGGCATCGGCACCCTGCTCGGCGCCGAGTTCATCGCCTGCACCGGCGGCAACCTGGACGCCATCGGCACATCCGGCCGCCTGGCCGGCATCGCCGGCCTGGCACCCGTT